>JBBQMI010000059.1:0-7830 GCA_038328825.1 Acidimicrobiia bacterium
GCTCCAGCTCCGACGGTTCCCGACCCAGCTCGTCGACGGTGGCGCGGAACTCGTCGTCGGTGAGACCCAGTTGGCGGTGCAGCGGTTCCTGGTCCATGTCGAGTTGATCTTACCGGCCGGAGTCACTTTCCTCGGGACGAATGGTTCTAATAGCTCGCATCGGGAGTCTCTTCATCTCTGCGTTCGAAGGACCTCGCATGTGCAGGTATTGTTGCTATTCCGCCTCCCGTATTTCGCGAAGGAGCACCACCGATATGGCTAGGAAGACGACCAAGATGACGCCGCAGCACAAGGCCGCGTTGGCCGAGGGTCGCGCGCACGGGCGCGCCGTCCGCGAGTACCTCGACGCGCTCGAGGAGAGCCGCCCCAAGCGCGGGCGAAAGCGCACGCCCGACTCGGTGAAGAAGCGCCTGACCGCGGTGGAGGCCGAGCTCGGCGACGCGGGCGGCGTCAAGCGGGTGCAGCTCCTCCAAGAACGACGCGACCTGCGGACCGAGCTCGAAACCTTCGGCACGACGGTCGACCTGTCGAGCGTGGAGAAGGCGTTCGTGAAGGCAGCGAAGCCCTACTCGGAGAACAAGGGGATCTCGTACGCCACCTGGCGGGAGGCCGGCGTCCCCGCCGACGTGCTCAAGAAGGCCGGCATCACCAGGGCTTCCTAGCTCCCGAACGCGTACCCGAGATCGGGACCGGTGAGGACCGGCGCGTAGACGATGCCGCGGCGGTCGAGCTCGGGACCGAGCTCGCCGCCGCGGTCCAGCAGCAACGACGCCGCGACCACCTCGCAGCCGAACTCGGTGACCGCATCGACCGCATCGAGCAGCGACGAGCCCGTGGTCGCGGTGTCTTCCACGATCACGACGCGGTCGGCGGGATCCAGCGGCCCCGCGATGCGGCCGCCGACTCCGTGACCCTTCGCTTCCTTGCGCACGGCGAACCCACGCACGCCCGAAGCACGCGCGACCGCGACGGCGACCGGAACTGCGCCCACCGCGAGTCCTCCGACCGCGTCGAAGGTCGCGACCCCGGCGGCTCCGAGCGCTTCGATCACCGCGTCACCCACGATCTCGACGCAGTCGCCCCGGAACGTGACCATGCGGCCGTCGAGGTACCAGTTCGACGTGCGGCCGGACGCAAGCGTGAACTCGCCCTCACGGATCGCGTGCTCACGCAACGCCGCTTCGAGTGCCGCCTGCGCCCGTCGCATCAACGAACGAGCGCGCGGCCCGCGGCGACGAGCACCGACTCGAGCAACGGCACACCGTCGGCGGAACCCAGCAGCAGGTCGGACGCACGCTCAGGGTGCGGCATGAGTCCGACGACGTTGCGACCCTCGTTGCAGATCCCGGCGATGTCGTCGATGCTGCCGTTCGGGTTGTGAACGTAACGCACCACGATCCGATCGTCGGCACGAAGGTGTTCGAGGGTCGTGGTATCGCACACGTAGTTGCCCTCGAAGTGGTTGATCGGGACGCGCAGGACGTCGCCAGGGGTGCACTGGTTCGTGAGCGCGGAATCGGCCGTCTCGACCCGAATGGCGACGGTGTCGCAGATGAACTTCAGGCCCGCGTTCTTCTGCAACGCACCGGGGAGCAGACCCGCTTCGGTGAGCACCTGGAAGCCGTTGCAGATCCCGACGACCGGCCCGCCGGCAGCGGCGAACTCGGCGACGGCGTCCATCACGGGCGAGAACCGGGCGATCGCGCCGGTCCGGAGGTAGTCACCGTGGGCGAAGCCTCCCGGCACCACGACCGCGTCGACCCCGTGCAGGTTCGCGTCGGCGTGCCAGAGCCGTTCGGTCGCACCACCGAGGTGCTCCACCGCGCGCTCCACGTCGAGCTCACAGTTGGTACCGGGGAACTGGACGACGCCGACCGTGGTCACCTGGGCGCGCCGGCGAGCTCGGTCACATCGACGTCGTAGGCCTCGATGACGGGGTTGGCGAGGAGCCTGTCGCACATCTCGAGCACCTGCGCGCGGGCGGTGTCGGCATCGGGCGCATCGACCACGAGCCGGATGCTCTTGCCCACGTGGACCTGCTCGACGTTGGCGTAGCCGAGGGCCGGGAGCGCTCGTTCGATGGTGGCGCCCTGCGGGTCGGCGATGCCGGGGAGGTGGGTGATCTCGACGCGTGCGGCGAACGTTGCCATCTCAGATCGCTCCGCTCGCTCGACGGCGCAATCGAAATCCGCACTGGGTTCGCTCGCTCCACATCGCAGCGACTCTACCCGTACCAGTCGGCGAGCTCGAGGCCGGTCAACCGCTCGTATGCCTCCACGTAACGCACGCGCGTCCCCGCGATCACGTCGGCGGGAAGGTGGGGTGCGGGTGGCGTCTTGTCCCAACCGATCTCGAGGTAGTGGTCGCGCACGTACTGCTTGTCGAAGCTCGGGGGCGAGCTCCCCGGCCGGTAGTCCTCGGCCGGCCAGTACCGGGAGGAGTCGGGCGTGAGCAGCTCGTCGATGACGAGCAGCCGGTCGTCGACGTGACCCCACTCGAGCTTCGTGTCGGCGAGGATCACGCCGCGCTCGGCGGCGTGGCGCGCACCGTGCTCGTACACGGCGAGTGTCCCGGCCTTCGCCGCTTCGAACGTGTCGGCGCCGACCAGCGCAACCGCTTCGGCATCGGAGATGGGGAGGTCGTGACCCTCGTCGGCCTTCGTCGTGGGGGTGAAGAGCGGCTCGGGGAGCGGGTCGGCCTCCCGGAGACCAGCCGGGAGCTTCCGACCCTGCACGTTTCCGTGTTCGCGGTACTCGGCCCAGGCGCTACCGAACAGGTACCCGCGGGCGATGCACTCCATCCGCACCGGTCGCGTCGCCCGCACGAGCATCGCCCGGCCGGCGATGTCGGACGGGGCGCCGGCGGGGAAGTCGGCCGGGTCGAACGAGAGCACGTGGTTCGGCGCGAGCTCGACGGTCGCGTCGAACCAGAACGACGAGATGGCCGTGAGCACGCGCCCCTTGTCGGGGATCGCGTCGGGGAGCACGACGTCGAAGACCGACACGCGGTCGCTCGCCACGATGAGCAGCCGGTCGTCGTCGACGCCGTAGAGCTCCCGGACCTTCCCGGAATACAGACGGGGGAGCGAGCCCATCAACCGGAGAACGGGGCGTCGAGCGCGTCGAGCGCCCGGACGGCGTGGTCGGCGTTGCCGAGCGCGGCCTTCAGGTCGAAGCACGCCGCGAGTCGTTCCTCACCCAGCGTCTCCACCACATCGGGATCACCGCGCAGCACGTCGAGGAACGGTCGGCGCTGCTCCCAGGTGGCCATCGCGTTGCGTTGCACCATCCGGTAGGCGTCGTCGCGCGTGCGACCGGCTTCGACGAGGGCGAGCAGCACCGGCTGGCTGAACACGAGCCCGTACGAACCGTCGAGGTTCTCGATCATCCGCTCGGGGTAGGCGACCATGCCCTCGATGATCGATCGGAACTTCACCAACAGGTAGTACGCGAGGAGGCACGAGTCGGGGAGCACGATCCGTTCGACCGACGAGTGCGAGATGTCTCGCTCGTGCCAGAGCGCAACGTTCTCCATCCCGGCGGTCAGGTTGCCGCGCAGCACGCGCGCGAGCCCCGAGAGCTGCTCGCTCTTCACCGGGTTGCGCTTGTGGGGCATCGCGCTCGAGCCCTTCTGCGCTCCCGCGCGGAACGGCTCTTCCACCTCGCGCACCTCGGTGCGTTGGAGGTGTCGGATCTCGGTCGCGAACGTCTCGATCGACGCGCCGACCGACGCGCATGCGTAGAGCAGCTCGGCGTGGCGGTCGCGCGCGATCACCTGGGTGGCCGGAACGGCCTCCAACCCGAGTCGCTCGCACACGAACGCCTCGACCGCCGGGTCGATGTTCGAATACGTGCCGACCGCGCCCGACAGCTTGCCCACGGCGATCCGTGCCCGCGCGTTGACGAGACGTTCGCGGTCGCGTCGCACCTGCAGGGCCCAGAGCGCGAGCTTGGCTCCGAACGTGGTCGGTTCCGCGTGGATTCCGTGGGTGCGGCCCACCATCGGCATGTCGGCGAACTCGCGCGCCCGGGCGACGATGGCGACCTCGAGCTCGGCGGCGGCCTCGAGCAGCAGGTCGGTGGCCTCGACCAGCGCCATCGAGAGCGCGGTGTCGACCACGTCGCTCGACGTGAGCCCGTAGTGGACCCACGTACCCGCCGGCGGTCCGACGCGCTCCTGCACGACGTCGACGAACGCGGCGACGTCGTGCTCGGTGATCGCCTCGCGCGCCTCGATCGCGGCGACGTCGAAGCCGGCCCGCTCACGGATCGCGACCGCGTCGGCCCTCGGGACCACCCCGAGCTCGGCCCATGCCTCGACCGCGAGGATCTCGACTTCGAGCCAACGTCCGTAGCGGGCGTCGTCGGCGAAGAGCGACGCCATGGGTTCGAGCGAGTAGCGGGGGATCATCGTGACGGCTCCTGCATGGTGTCGGGGGTGTCGGCGAGCCAGTCGGTGATCTCGTCGGCGAGAGCTTCCTGCACGGAGTGGTCGAGGAACGCGGCCTGCACGCCGTTGCGGGCGAGCGCAGCGAGCTCGGTGTCGTCGAACCCGAGGGCTCGGGCGCTCTCGTACTCGTCGAGGAGCGAGACCTCGAACATCGCAGGGTCGTCGGAGTTCAGGGTGACGAAGAGACCGGCGTCGATCAGGTCGCGGAACGGGTGCTCGGCGAACGTCGGGACGATGCCGGTCTTCACGTTCGACGTCGGGCAGCTCTCCAGCGGGATCCCGCGCTCGCGCACCTCGGCCACGAGATCGGGGTCCTCGAGCACCCGAAATCCGTGTCCCAGGCGATCGGCGCCGAGCACGTCGAGCGCGCCGCGGATGCTCGCGGGGCCGGCCGCCTCACCCGCGTGCGGCACCGACTTCAGTCCCGAGTCGATCGCCTCGCGGAACAGCGGCCCGTACGGTTCAGGAGGGTGTTGCTCGTCGCCGCCCAGCCCGAGCGCGACGACGCCTTCGCCCGCGAACCGGATCGCGGTGTCGACGGTCGGGCGCGCCAGGTCGAGCGGGAAGCCGCGGACGACATCGATCACCAGTCGAGCGCGCAACCCCGTGCTGGACTCGCCTTCGGCGAAGCCGTCGAGCACCGCCGCGACGATGGCGTCGCCCCGGTCGCCGTAGCCCTGGATCGTGAGGGTGACCTCCGCGTACCGAACGCCCGACGCGGCTTCGTCCTCGCAGATCTCCACCGCGACCCGGCGGACGTCGTCGGGGGTCTGCAGGCTCGCGCACACGAACGAGTACTGGAGGAGGAAGTCGCCGAAGTCGGTGAACGCGTACCGGCCGGCGGCGAGCGACGACGGCAGGGGCACGTGGTTGCGGGCGGCGAGCTCGCGGACCGTTTCGGCCCGCGCCGAGCCCTGGAAGTGGACGTGGAGATCGGTCTTCGGGAGCGCGAACAGGGAGCGCATCACACGGTGCTCCCGACCCCGGCCGCGATGTCGGTGCGGTGCTGCATCCCGGGCCACGAGATGCGCTCGACGGCGTCGTAGGCGAGGGCGCGGGCGACGTCGATCGTCGGGCCGGTTGCGACGACGTCGAGCACCCGACCACCTGCGGTCACGATGTCATCGCCCGAACGGGCGGTGCCGGCGTGGAAGACGATCACGTCGTCGAGCTCGGCCACCCGGTCGAGCCCCTCGATCACGTCGCCGGTTCTGGTGGTGACCGGATACCCCTCGGTCGCGAGCACCACGCCGACGCAGGCGTCGTCGATCGCACGCACCGGCGTGATCAGCCGGCCGGTCGCGGCCTCCATGCAATGGGTGAAGAGGTCGCTCGCGAGGCGCGGCACCACGACCTGGCACTCCGGATCTCCGAACCGGATGTTGAACTCGACGAGCTTCGGGCCTTCGGTCGTGAGCATGAGCCCGGCATAGAGGACGCCTCGGTACTCGATGTCGCGGCGGGCGAGCTCGGCGAGCGTCGGCTCGACGGCGCGCGCCATCACGAGCTCGATGACGTCGTCGCCGGCCACGGGGACGGGCGAGTACGCACCCATCCCGCCGGTGTTGGGTCCGGTGTCGTCGTTCCCGATCCGCTTGAAGTCCTGCGCGGGTGGGAGCGCGACGGCACGGGTCGTCCCGTCGCAGAGCGCGAGCAGCGAGAGCTCGGGGCCGCGCATGCCCTCCTCGATCACGACCGTGCGACCGGCCTCGCCGAACGACGCGCCGCTCAGGTACGCACGCACCGCGTCGCGTGCGTCGGGGAGCGACTCCGTGACGATCACGCCCTTGCCGGCCGCAAGGCCGTCGGTCTTCACGACGTAGAGCCCGGGGAGCGTCTCGAGGAACGCGAGGGCCTGCGTCTCACGGGTGTGGTCGAACGCGGCGTGGCGTGCGGTCGGAACCTCCACCGCGGCCGCGACCTCCTTCATCCACGCCTTCGAGCCCTCGAGGTGGGCGGCGGCGCGTGACGGGCCGAAGACGGGGATGCCCCGCTCGCGGATCTCGTCGGCGAGACCGTCGACGAGTGGTTGCTCGGGCCCGATGATCACGAGGTCGAACGTCTCGACCTGGGCGAGCGCCTCGGCGAGCTCCACGCACGCCGCGACGTCGGCCATGCCGGGGTTGCCCGGTGCAGCCACGACCGTGTCGACCACAGCCGAACGGGCGAGGGCCCACGCGAGCGTGTGCTCGCGACCACCGGAGCCGACGACGAGGACCTTCACCGGCGCGTCACCTGGCCGCTCACACGGGACGGGGCCGCACGACCGTTTGGTCGCGCTCGGGGCCGACGCCGATGAACGTGACCGGCACGCCGGAGAACTCCTCGATGAAGTGCACGTAGTCGCGTGCCTCTAGCGGGAGGTCGTCGAGGTGCTCGGCCTTCTCGATGTCGTGCGCCCACCCTGGAAGGGTCTCGTACACCGGGCGGACCTTGTGCATCACCGACTGGTGGTACGGAACGTGGTCGTAGCGGTTTCCGGCGTCGTCTTCGTAGGCGACGCACACGTTGAGCGTCTCGAACTGCGACAGCACGTCGAGCTTGGTGATCGCGATCTCGGTGCACGTGTTGATGCGCGCCGCGTGCTTGATCATCACGAGGTCGAGCCACCCGGCGCGCCGACGACGTTTGGTGTTGGTGCCGTACTCACGCCCGCGGTCGACGAGAACATCGCCTTCGGGGGTGCCTTCGGGGAGCTCGGTCGGGAACGGCCCCGATCCGACGCGCGTGGTGTAGGCCTTCACGATCCCGACGATGCGCTCGAGATCGCGCGGCCCGACGCCCGCACCCGCGCACACGCTGCCCGCGACCGGGTTGCTCGACGTGACGAACGGATACGTGCCGTGGTCGAGGTCGAGGAAGGTGGCCTGGGCGGCCTCGAAGAGCACCACCTGCTGGGCGTCGAGCGCTTGGTGCACGAGGTGGACGGTGTCGTCGATCAACGGCTCGATGCGCGGCGCGAGGGCGAGGTACTCCTTGGCGAGCGAGTCGGCGTCGACGGGAAGCCGGTTGTAGACCTTGGTGAGGAGGCCGTTCTTCTCGCGCAGGACGAGGTCGAGCTTCTGGCGGAAGATCTTCGGGTCGAAGAGGTCCTGCACGCGCAGGCCGACGCGCATCGCCTTGTCGCCGTAGGCCGGGCCGATGCCACGCTTGGTCGTGCCGAGCTTGTTCTTGCCGAGAAAGCGCTCGGTGACGCGGTCGAGCTCCTGGTGGTACGGCATGATCAGGTGCGCGTTGCCCGAGAGGCGGATGCGGCGGGGGTCGATGCCCTTCGACTCGAGCATGTCGAGCTCGGCGAGGAGCACGACGGGATCGACCACGACCCCGTTGCCGATGACCGGGACGACCCACGGGTAGAGGACCCCACTCGGCACGAGCTGG
>JBBQMI010000060.1:0-7781 GCA_038328825.1 Acidimicrobiia bacterium
AGCACTTCTTCCCGACGCTCGGCACCGCGATCAACGCCTACCTCACAGCGACCGGGACCGAGTGGGTCGACTGGGAGGAGCGTTGACGGCGACTGGACCGACGTTCACCCGTTCCGGAGGACGACGCTGGTGGGCGTCCGGGCGATACTCGACGCCGGTAGGCGTCCGTGAGATGCTCGCCGCCGGGTGGGTCGCAGCCGCTCTTTACCGTTCGCGGTCGCGATTCCACCGTGCTTCGGCTCCATCCCGCTCCGACAACTCCGACGACTGGGGTACGTATGACACCTGATGCTCCAGACGTTTCCGACACACCTCGTCGCCCGGGGCGCTTCCGCCGGGTGTCGGTTGCGCTGCTGGTCATCCTCGGTTGCGTGCTCGCGCCGTTGAGCTTGTTCGCGGTGTGGACGCGCAACACCATGCTCGACACGGACCGCTACGTCGCCACGGTGGCGCCCCTCGCCACCAACCAGGACGTGATCGACGGTGCGGCGGCGCGGATCACCGCCGGCGTGATGGAGCGCACCGACATCAAGGACCGCCTGAAGGAGGCGCTCCCCCCGCGCGCAGAGCGGGCGGCGCCGGCGATGACCCGTGCGATCAGGGGCGTCGTGAACGAAGCGGCGTTGAAGCTCTTGAGCTCGGATCAGTTCGCGAACGTGTGGAAGACGGCCAACGAACGCGTGCATCCCCAGATCGTCGCGGCGCTGACGGGCAACACGTCGAGGGTGAAGCTCGAGAACGGCGAGGTGGTCGTCGACCTCTCACGTGCCGCCGACAAGGTCCGCACGAAGATCAGCAGCCTCGGATTCGACCTGAAGTCGAAGCTTCCCGACAAGCAGATCAACACCACCATCGTGCTGTTCCATGCACCGAACGCGACCTTGGTCCAGAAGAGCGTCGATGCGCTGCAGACGATCGCGTGGGTGCTTCCCGTGGTCACGTTGCTCTGCTTCGCCGGAGCCCTCGCGTTGTCGGGGAACCGACGGCGTTCCCTCTTTCGGATCGGCATCGGCGTCGCGATCGGGATGGCGGTCCTCGTCACCGTGATCAATCTCGGACGCCCGCCGTACCTGGGCCTGTTTCCGAGGGCCGCGGGGCGTCTCGCCGGCGGCGCGGCCTACGACCAGATCTTCAGCTCGCTCCGGCTCCAGATCCGAGCGATCTTCGTGCTGGCGATCGTGGTCGCCCTCGGTGCCTGGCTCGCGGGTCCGAGTGCGAGCGCGGTCCGGTTCCGGGGGGCGTTCACCAACCGGAAGCGGAGTGGGGAGCCGGGTGGCTTCTCGCTCTGGGTCGCACACTCGAAGGTCGCCTTGCGCGTCGTCGTGATCGCGCTCGGGATGATCGTGCTCATCGCCCTCGACCAGCCGACCGGGTTCACCGTGCTGGTGATCGCGATCCTGGTGCTCGTCACGCTCGCCGTCATCGAGCTCGTCGGTCGACCGGGGTCGACCGCAGCAGCGACGCCGCAAGCGCACGACTGATCACCCCATATGGGGGAGTCAGACCTGGCGACGCTCAAGGCGTCGGCCGGTGACGTCGCCTCGACGGAGATCAGCGCCTTCCAGACATCGCTCGACGATCTGCAGACGTCGGTCGATGCGCTCTCCGGAAACCTGTCGGTCTCGAACGGAGCTGCGGTCGTCTCGGCGGTCAGCGCCACCGTGACGTCGGGCAAGAAGGTGGTGAGCACCCTCGACGCGGCCTGCTCCTAGGCGGCGGTCAGGGCGGTGCCTTACGACGCGAATGAGCCCGGCACGTGGTTGACTTCGAGCTTCCGCCGATCGCGGGTGTTCTTCGCGTCGAGCCCGCCGACCCGTCTCACGCGAGTGCCGCGGCGACCGCGGCGCCGGTCGCGGTCGAATTGAGATAAGGCTCGGGGTTGTGGGCGTGATGGCCGTTGTCGACGAGGAACTCCTCGACACGCGGTCCGAACGCGTCCTGCAACCCGATGGCCGCGGCCTTGTCGCCGACGGCCCTGACGTTGACCCACCGTTCGACGGAACCCGGCCACTGGCCCCGGCCGTCGATCGCAGGTGGATCGAGTTGCCCGAACATCAT
Source organism: Acidimicrobiia bacterium (assembly GCA_038328825.1). Taxonomy (GTDB): domain Bacteria; phylum Actinomycetota; class Acidimicrobiia; order IMCC26256; family JANYLB01; genus JANYLB01. The sequence goes on from JBBQMI010000060.1 coordinate 2,059, forward strand.
CGGCGACGCGAGCGGCGAACCGAGGGTCACGAAGGTGTGGACGGGCCACTGCGGGTGCGCGCACAGCGCCATGTAGGAGAGGAGCGTCCCGAGCGAGTGCGCGACGATGACGCGGGTGTCGTCGCCGACGAGCGGTTCGGCTCGGGCGCGCATCCGATCACGGAGGTCAGGTGTCGTGGCCATGATCGTGACCATGTCGACGGTGCGGTCGAAGGCCGTGTCCCCCGCAGCCTGGCCGAGTGTGGCGATCGCGTCACCACCGGCGAGCCCGGCGAGCGAGTCCGCGATGCCGGCCCGCGACTGCTCGACCTGGCGGTCGGCGTCGGTTCCGGGCTCCCGCCGGAACAGGTCGCCGTAGAAGCAGACCGCGACGTCGTCGTCGGCGATCTCGACATCGTGGTGCCACAGCCCGTCACGCAAGGCGGGCAGCCAACGAGCCTTCAACTCGTTGGGACCCCAGAGCTCGTTGTACGCACCGTGGACCAGGACGATACGGGCCATCAGTCCGCTCCTCGGGCCGGCAGCGCGCCCGCGTCAGGTGCTTCCGGCTCGGGATCCGGGGTGGGGGTGAGACGGGCCGACGCGACGTACGAGACGGCCGACGCGACGATCACGACGGGCATCAGGGTGATGCCGTCCGCCGCGAGGAACAGCGTGGTGAGGAGCACCGACGTGAGCGGCAGGCCGAGCATCGCGGTCGTCATCGCGCCCATGCCCATCGCCGCGCCTGCGATCATCGGCAGACCGGCGGCATGCGAGAGCGCGACGCCCCCTGCCGCGCCGATGAAGAGGCCGGGGAACACCGGACCACCACGGAAGCTGCTCAGGGAGATGCTGTAGGCCAGGCCTTTGCACACGATGAGGAGCACGAGCGCGCCGACAGTCCATCCGGCCGTTCCCTCGAGCAGCGTGGGCAACGCGTCCTGGCCGGAGAAGAGCACGAACGACGCGCTCTTGTTCGTGGTCTCGGTGAAGAGCACGACGAGCGCGCCGATCGCGAGACCTGCGATCGGCGTGTAGAGCAGACTGCGGCGGGCGACCAGCGGTCGGATGACAAGGGCGAGCCGCTTGATGGCCACGCCGAGCACCGCGGCGGCGATCCCGATCGCGATCGCCCACAGGAACTCGACTCCCGTGGGGGACTCGGCAGTGGGCAGCTTCGGGATCGCGAGGGCGAAGGACCCGAAGCCGGTCCAGGAGTCGAGTCCGACGAAGATCAGTGCACCGACGCCGGCGGCGAGGAGGCCGGGCACGAGCACCACACCCAGCACTGCGCCGCCGAGCCCCGCCGCCTCCATGAGCAGGAACGCGCCGACGATCGGCGAGCCGAGGAGGGTGGAGATCGCGGCGAAGCTGCCGGCGACGCCGATGACCACCGCCGCCATCGGTGGCGCGTCGCGCTTGATCAGATGGATCGCGAGCACGCCGAGGCCGCTGCCGATCGCGATGAGCGGGGCTTCGGGTCCGAGGACCACACCGAGGCTCAGGGTCGCGAACGCGGCGAGGATGATCCCCGGCAGTTCGATCGGGGGGATCGCGCCCGCCGCGTGGAAGCCGTCGGCGGGGGAGTGACCACCCGTTCCCGGGAGGTACCTGATCGTCGCGCCGACGAGCAGGCCGCTGAGCGCGAGCAACGGGACCGGCCACCAGGCGGGGACCGGATGGAGGCCGAGGTCGGCGGGCAGGGTGGTGAACACGTACTGCTGCGCCTCGGCGACCACTTTCAGGAAGAAGTAGGCGAACGTCGCGACCGGCACGCCGATGATCGCACCGATCACGAGGAGCGCGAGGTAGCTGTTGCTCTTGAGGAGCTCGACCGGATCCGGGAGCGCCTCCGGCTCGGGCGGTGGTGCCGCCGTGACGTCGGTCACGTGACCCGCCGGACCTTCGGCAGCTCGTACCCACCCGAGAGGATCTGCTCCTTCGGCTGGTAGCTGCGCAGGATCGGGCGGAACTTGCCCGATGGCGCCGGCAGCCAGTTCGACTCCTTGTCGGCACCGGGTGTGCCCTGCTGCATGAAGATGATGACCGAGCCGTCGGCCGCGGTCTCCAGGCCCGGTGTCCGGTCGCCGAGCGAGTAGCGGTCGATCGGATTCGCGACGAGGTAGTAGTCGGGTTCGTCGTACATCGTGATGGACCAGAACGCGTCGACCGGCGGCGCGGGGCGCAGGGTGAGCTCGTAGGTTCCCGTCCCGTCAAGCTCGTCGCCGTGTTCGTCCTGCCAGAGGATGTCGTACTGCGCCTCGTAGCCGTGGTTGCCCCACAACCCGAGTCGCGCCGCGATGGCGCGCGTGACGTAGGCAGTCGTGCGATCGGCGATCTTCCACTCGGGCGTGTCGATGGTGCCGAGTCCGACGCGATCGAGGTTGTAGTCGAACGCGTGCATCGCGCTCGTCCAGCCGTTGACCATCTTGATCATCGTCTTGCCGAGGGTCTCGATCGTCGCGTCGCCCTGCTTCTGGCCCTCGACCAGGATCTTCGCGAGATCGGGATCGGGATCGACCAACGGTGAGTCGGTGGCGGTGAGTCCGAGGGTGGCGGCGGCGTCGACGAACGCGGTGTCGGCCGGCGGGGGCGGGAACTCGCCGAGGAACACGCGGAAGCGCTCCCACCACGCCAGCGCGGGGTCGACTCCCGGGATGATTTTCGGCAGGCCGGTTCCCGGGGGAGGCGCGTCGCCGCTGATCGTTCGGAGGGTGAACGCGTCCTGGAGCTCGTGCACCGCCGGGAGGTCGTCGGCGCCGTTGGCCTGCACCCGGCCGACGATGGTGAAGATGTTCGACGGCGCTTCGATGACGGGCATCCCGTCGGGAACCGGATCGCTGTAACCGGTCGGCGTGAGCAGGTAGTTCCCCTCCGCGGTCCCGGTCGCGCGGCGACCGACGTAGGCGAAATTGTTCGACCACGCGTCGACGAACTGCAGCACGTAGTAGCGATCGTGCGTGTCGGGCACGTGGAGCACGAGCGGACCGGCACTCACGTCGCACGCGGCGATCACGTAGAGCGTGTCGTTGTTCGGGCTCACGAACTTGGCGTCGGGCCCGAGCAGCTCGCGTGCGTACGCGAACTGGTTCGGACCGGCGTCGGCGACGATCGACGTCGAGCCGGAGAGGATCTTGGCCGTCTCGTCGAGGTCGTAGACCATCGGGTACCCGTAGATGTAGGTCTGCGTCGCCACCTTGATCCGGTCTGCGTCAGTCATTGCTTCCTCGGGATCGGTCCGGCCGGCAGCCGGCGTGGCAGTGCTTGGCCTTGCGTCCGCTCCCGCACGGGCACGGCTCGTTGCGTGGCGCCCGGGCGAGCAGGCCCATCACCTCGTCGGCGTACCGACCGGTCTGCAGGAGGTCCCGCATCATGCGCATCGGTCCGTCGACGTGGGTGAAGAACGCCAGGTATCCGCCGCAAAGGTAGTTGAGGCCGGGCTCACCGTCGGGAGTTCTCGTGAACCGGTTCTTCGGGCACTCACCGTTGCAGGCGAACCGGACCTCGCAATCGCGGCAGTAGCGGGGGAGGGTGTCGCGCTTGGCCGTACCGAACGCTCGTTGCTGCGGCGAGGCCATGAGCTCGACCATGTGCGTCTCCATGATGTTGCCCACGAGATGCACGGGTTCGACGAAGTGGTCGCAGGAGTAGAGGTCGCCGTTGTGTTCGAGTGCGACGGCGTCGCCGCACGTCTCGCAGAAGATGCACAGGTTCCCCGGCGCGCCGATCCACGACGCGAGCGCGGCGTCGAACATCTGCACGAACACGGTGCCGACGTCGTGGCGCAACCACTCGTCGAACACCGCCACCAGGAACCGGCCCCACGCGTCGGGATCGACCGAACGGTCGGTGACGGTGTCACCCTCCTGGAAGCCGGTGTCGTTGTCGCGCTCGACGATCGGGATCAGCTGGATGTGTCGCGCGCCGAGTTCGTCGCGGAAGAAGCGGTAGACCTCCAACCCGTGATCCTGGTTCGCGGCGTTCACGGTGCAGAGCACGTTCCACTCGATCCGGTGGCGCTCCAGGAGCTCGAGGCCACGGCGCACCTTCGCGAACGTCGCGTTGCCTTTCTTGTCCACTCGGTACACGTCGTGCAACGCCGCCGGTCCGTCGATGCTGATCCCCACGAGGAACCGGTGTTCGCGCAGGAACTCGCACCACTCCTCGGTGAGGAGGGTGCCGTTGGTCTGGATCGTGTGGACGATCGTCTGGCCGGGTCGGCGGTGCTGCTCGACGAGTGCCATCGCCCGACGGAAGAAGTCGATGCCCATCAGGGTGGGCTCCCCACCCTGCCAGGCGAGCGTGACCTCGGGCGCGAGCTGTGACTCGAGGAGCTGGCGGATGTAGGTGTCGAGCACGGCCTCCGACATGCGGAACCGGTCACCGGGATAGAGCTGCTCCTTCGAGAGGAAGAAGCAGTACTCGCAGTCGAGGTTGCAGATCGGGCCCGACGGCTTGGCGAGCACGTGGAACCCCGCGGGTGCCGTCGGCGGACGGTGCTCGGGGAGCGCTGGGCCCCGACCGAGGGAGACCGGAACCTCAGGCATACCCGCGGGCGCGCAGCACCCGGAGCGTGAAGAACCCGAACACGGGTGGGATCACGAAGGTGATCCCGCGGAACACGAGCACGGTCGCGAGGGCCGGGGTGGCCGGGATGCCGAAGGCGGTGAGGCCCGCGGTGAGCGCGGCTTCCTGGACGCCGATCCCGCCGGGGACGGGCGCGAGGTTGCCGAGCATTCCCGCGCCGACCTGCACGACGACCAGCTGCGCGAAATCGAGGTTCTGGTGGAACGCGAGGAGGCAGAGACCGAGGAGCGCGGGGTAGATCAGGTTCCCGGCGGTGTCGCCGCCGATGAGTTGCGCACCCTTCTTCGGATTGCGGAGCACCGCCCAGATGTCACCCAACGCTTGCTTGACCGCGGGCACGACCTTGCCGCGGACCTTGGGGATGAGCAGTACGACGCCGATGAGGGCGGCCCCGACGGCGATCGCACCGAGGGTCACGCTCCCACCGGTGTCGTACGAGCTGAGTGACGTTGCGGTGATCGCGGCGGCGATGAGGAACAGGATCATCTGGATCGCACCACCAACGCCGGTGCTGAGGACCATGGCGCTCGCGCCCGACGCGACCGGCACGCCCTGTTTGTGGAGGTAGTCGAGCTGGAGCGCGGTCCCGCCGATGCCATTCGGTGTGATGAGGTTCAGGAAGGTGCACGCGAGCTGGGTGAGCGCGGTCGGGATGAACGCGAGGTCTATCTTCACGCAACCCAGGAGCGCGGTGGCCCACGCCATCGGCACGAGCGGGTAGAGGATGAGCGCGAGCACCGCGAAGCCCCAGGTCGCGTTCTCGAACTCGCCCTTGACCGACGCCCAGTTGACGCCCTCGAGGCTCGGAATGGCGATCGCCAACGCCACCAGGATCCCGGCGAGCATCCCGATGTTCACGAGCGTCAGTCGCTTGATGTGCAATGCGGCGACGTCTTCGACCCCCGCGGCGGCCGCGGTGTCGGTGCGGAGCTGCTTCAGCGCCTTGGTGAGGTGCTTGACGCCCTTGCCGGTCGCCTTCGGGAGCGCGACCGGCTGGACGAGCGGGATGGACGCCGCGATCTCGTCGGCACCGAGTGCCGCGACGGCGGCAGGCACGGCGCGGTCGTTGCCGACCTTGAGCGCGGTCGCGGTGAGCAGCGCGGCGACGTCGCGGTTGTGCCAGTAAGGGTCTTGTGTGATCTGGGCCGATGCGA
>JBBQMI010000061.1:0-7752 GCA_038328825.1 Acidimicrobiia bacterium
ACCGCGTCGATCGCGGCCGCGGCCGGGACACTGGTCGTGACCGCGCCCGACCTGCCGTCGGGCTGGACCGGCAAGACGTGGGCGTGCTGGCAGGGCGCGAGCGCGGCAACCGGTGCGCTCTTCGTGTTCCTCGACGCCGACACGGAGCCCGCGCCGCAGCTCCTCGACCGCCTTGCCGCGGAGCACGCCCGTCGCGGCGGGCTCGTGTCGGTCGAGCCTTACCACCGGATGGAGCGCGCCACCGAGCGGTTGTCGGCGTTCTTCAACATCGTGTCGTGGATGGGCATCGGTGCCGCGTCAGCCCGTCGGCACCGGAACGTCACGGGTGCGTTCGGACCGTGTCTGGTGATCGCGCGCGCCGACTACCTCCGTATCGGCGGACACGCTGCCGTCCGGGGATCGGTGTTGGAAGACGTCGCCCTGGGCCGTCACTGCCGGGATTCGGGCCTTCCCGTCTGCGGCCTGGGCGGTCGCGGTTCGGTGCAGTTCCGCATGTACCCCGACGGGTTCGGGCACCTCGTGGAGGGGTGGAGCAAGAACATCGCCGCGGGCGCGGGCTCCACGCCGTTCGTCCGGACGGCCGGGGTGTTCGCGTGGATCACGGCGACGATCACGGTCGGCGCCGCCGCGGTGGTCGGCTCGGTGGCGCTCGTCGCCGGCGGGACCGGTCCGTCGATCGTGGTGTGGCTGCTCTACGCGGCCTGGGTGCTCCAGCTCGGTGTGATGTTGCGGGCGCTCGGCACCTTCGGGGTCGGCTCGATCGTCGGCTTTCCCGTCGGGGTGACCGTATTCATCGCGCTCTTCCTGCGCTCGCTGTTCCTCACCGCGGTGCGGCGCGAGGTCACCTGGAAGGGCCGACCGATCCCGATCCGACCGCGAGCCGACGAGGCCCCGTGACCGGTCACGGGATCGCCTTCTCCGTGTCGCCCACCGAGATGGTGCTGCTCGACGTCGTGGTGTGGGCGGTCTGGGGTTTCAGCGTCGGCCTCTTCGCCCACCGGCTCCCGGTCGACCGCCTCGACCGCGACCGCGGGCTGCTGCGACTACGACCGGCCGAGCTCGACGGCCGACGGTTCGCGCGGTTGCGGGTGAAACGGTGGAAGGACCGCCTGCCCGAAGCGGGGTCCTTCTTCGCCGGCGGCTTCTCGAAGCGTCGGGTCGTGTCCCGTGATCCCGCGTACCTCGAGCGCTTCGTGGTGGAGACGCGTCGGGCTGAGGTGACGCACTGGCTCGTGATGGCGATCGCACCGGTGTTCGTGCTGTGGAACCCGTGGTGGATGGTCACGATCATGTGTGCGTACGCGTTCGTGGCCAACGTCCCGTGCCTCGTGGTGCAGCGGTACAACCGGGCCCGGCTGTACCGGGTGCTCGAGCGTCAGAAGCGTTCGATGCGTTCGACCTGACCGCCTTCGCGCCACACGTCGATGTCGAGGTGGTCGCCCGCGGGGCGCAGCAGCGAGACCTCGTCGACGTCGGCGCGGAACAGGTGGAACGGGCCAGGTGGAGGGGGTACACCGTTCTGAGCGGCGAACGCGTCGCGCATTGCGGAGAGCGTCTCGTCGTCGTCGGCTTCGATGGCGATCACACGACCGGCCACCTTGGCGTCGCCCTCGGTCACCTGCTTGTCGATCGTCGCGCTGTGGAGCGCGAACCGCGGGTCGCGTAGGAGGTCGAGGCTCTTCAGCGAATCGGGCATCATCCCGAGCCAGAGCTCGCCGAGCGCGAACAGCGGTTCGATGCCACTGATGCGCGGCGAGCCGTCGCGACGGAGGGTGGCGAGCAGGCCGAGTCCCGATGCGTCGAAGCGCGCCTGGACGGCGGGCGCGAGGTCGGGGGCCGCGACGACGACGTCGGACCAGGAACCCACGGGACGCGTTCTCAGACGGGGGTCGACGCCGCTTGAGAAGCCGCGGCCTCGTGGAAGATCACCCCGGGCGGCGTGGTGTCGAGCTCGGGTCGGTCGGCGTGCAGCAGGCGGTGGGCTTCGTCGCGGTCGGCGTCGGTGAATGCACGCGTCGACATGCACCACTCCACGAGGATCCGGTTCGGGTCGAGGGTGTACAGCGACGTGCACCAGCCGTGGTCGATCTCGACGACGTCGTGACCGGCTTCGAGCCAGCGCCGCCGGCGCTCGTCGAGCTGGTCGCGCTCGGGCGCGTCGAACGCGACGTGGTTCACCCAGGCGGGCAGCCCGAGCCCGGTGCTGATCGCGGTGTCGAAGTCGGCGGGAACCTCGGGGTCGTCGTGGAGGTCCCAGAACGCGATCATTCCGGCGCCGGTGTCGTAGAAGACGTGACGGGCCCAACCGCCGCCGGGTGTGGGCGCGGCCTCGACCTTCACGAGGTCGAAGCCCATGACGTCGGTGTAGAACGCGTGCGTCGCGGTCAGGTCACGGGTGGCGAAGGCGAGATGGTGGAAGGCCATGGCCACCAGCGTACGCTGACGGCGTGAGCGCAGCGGAGCCGCCGGGGAGCACCACGGGATCGCAAGCGGGTGGGCGGTCGAGGCGACTCCGAGAAGCGACCCATGATGGCGTGGCTGGAGCATCTGAAGAGCAGGGGATCGACGAGGGTGCGGTCGCGGCCGACCCGTTCGCCCAGTTCGCCCAGTGGTACATGGCGGCTGTCGACGCGACCGACGATCGGGCGGCGGCGATGACCGTGGCCACGGCGTCCGCCGACGGCCGACCCTCCGCCCGCGTCGTGCTGCTGCGGGGAGTCGACGAGCGCGGCTTCGTCTTCTACACCAACTACGAGTCGCGCAAGGCCGCCGATCTCGAACAGAACCCCCGGGCCGCGCTGTTGTTCTACTGGCCCCAGCTAGATCGCCAGGTCCGGATCGAGGGCTCGGTGCAGCAGGTGGCCGACGACGAGTCCGATGCGTACTTCGCGAGTCGACCTCGTGGTCACCGCATCGGCGCGTGGGCCTCCCCGCAGAGCTGGCCGATCGCGAACCGCGCCGAGCTCGAGTCGCGGCTCGCCGCGGTCGAGGAGTCGTTCGCGGACTCGGGCGACGCGGTGCCGCGCCCTCCCTTCTGGGGCGGCTACCGGGTCGTCCCCGAGGCGTTCGAGTTCTGGGTGAACCGGACCGACCGGCTCCACGACCGCGTGCGCTACACCCGCGCGGTCGACGGTTCCTGGTCGCGCGACCGGCTCGCGCCCTGATCCCACAGCACCTTCTCGGCCAGCGCGACCGACACGACGAGGTAGCCGAGCACGAGCATCCACACGAGCAGCGCGAACACGACACCGATCGTGCCGTAGAGCGTCGACGATCGCCGCACCATCGCCGGGACCGCGTAGCCGCCGACGAGCTTGAGCACCTCGTAGCCGACCCCACCGATGAACGCCGCGGGGAGCATCGCCCGGACGCGGATGCGCCGCACCGGAAGGATCCACGCGGTCCAGAGGAACAGCAGCGTGTCGACCGCGAGCCCGCCGAGAATGCCGACGACCGCTAGCTCGCCCGATCCGCTCACCAACCCCGTCGCGCCGAACCCGAGGACAGCGAGCACCCCGCCACCGGCGAGCCAACCGACGCCGACCAACCGACCCCGCAGCGTTCCGCCGGGGATCTTCCAGACCTGGTTCCACGTGTCGGTGATCGCCGCCGCGAGCCCCGTGCCGGTCCACAGGAGTCCGACGATCCCGATGATGCTCGACGCCACCTTCGTGTGCTGCGCGGTGCGGGTCGCGTCGGTGATCAGCTTGGCGGCGTCGCCGCTCAATCCCAGCGCAGTCACCACGCGGTCGGCGAACGCGGTCGCATCGCCGACGAACAGCCCGATCACCGCGATGCACAGCACGAGGATGGGGAAGAGCGCGAGGAACGCCCGCATCCCGATCGCCGCCGCGAGGTTGCCGGCGCGATCCGCGCTGAAGCGGCGTTGGAGCTCGCGTGCGAACGCGAGGACCCGGCTCCCCATCGATCAGCTCGGGTCGAGGCGCTCGAACCAGGCGAGCGCGCGGATCCACGCGTCGGCTGCGGCATCGGGCGCGTACGCGGGCCGCAGGTCGCAGAAGAACCCGTGCCCGGCGTCGGGGTACCGCACGACGTCGGTGTCGACAGGCGCGGCTCCGAGCGCGGCGCGCAGCTGCTCGACGTCGTCGACGGGGATCGATCCGTCGCGGTCGCCGAACAACCCGAGCCACGGTGTCTGGAGTGTCGCGACCTCGTCGACGAGCGCGGGGAACTGCGGGAACCGGGCGTGGACGATGCCGCCACCGTAGAACCCGACGGCTGCGCCGAGGGAGCGACGCGCCGCGGCGAAGCCGTCGTAGGAGAACGGCCCGGGATCGGGGCTGCGGTGGAAGAGCTCGGGCGCGACGGCGAGGAGCCCGGTCGACGCGATCCGGCGGGTCACGTCTTCGATATGGGCGTTGAGGCCGAACGCCTCCTGCACGACGATGATGCCTCCCCGGGGTGTGCCGTCGGGCGTCGCGACGAAGGTGCGCATGGGACCGTCGGCCGTCGTGAGCTCGAGCATCTCCGTGTCCATCGGACGCAGACTAGAACTGCCCGACTAGAACTGTCCGGTGACGACCGGCGCCTGGCTCCTCCTCGTGATCGCCGGTGTCCTCGCGGTGGGGAACTGGATCTCCCGGATCCATCCACCTCCGCCGGGTGAGATCTCGCGCCTCGAGTACGTCTGCAAGCCGGGCACGCTCCTCGCGCTCATCGGGGTCGCGCTGCTCGTCGACCCCACCCACGCCGACGAGCGGACGTGGTTCGTCATCGCCCTCGCACTCTCTCTCGCCGGCGACGTGTTCCTCATGCTGCCGAGCGACCGCTTCGTCGCCGGCCTCGGCGCGTTCCTGCTCGCGCACGTCGCCTACGTGGTCGGCCTGAACCTGCACACCGACGGCAACTGGTGGTGGGCCGTGCCAGTGGTCGTGGTGGTCGGGTTCCTCGGGGTCCGGCTCGTGCGCGGCATCCGCCGCAGCGGCGAATCCGAGTTGGTCGCGCCGGTCGTGACCTACGTCGTGGTGATCGCGGCCATGGGGATCAGCGCGCTCGCGAGTGGGAACCGATGGGCCGCGGTCGGCGCGGTGCTGTTCATGGCGTCGGACTCGCTGATCGGCGAGACCCGATTCGTGCGGCCCGCGGCGTGGGCGCCCGTGGCCATCATGGTCACGTACCACCTCGGTCAGGTCGGCCTGGTGCTCTCGCTGGTCTGGTCGTGATGTCCGAGTCCCACGACGATTTCCGACGAGGAGTGCACTGATGCGCCGTTCGATCGACGATGCCCGCGACGATCATCCCGCCGCCGACGACGAGCGCCCAGGGGCCTCGTGGGCGGTCGCGCTCGAGGACGCGTGCGAGGGATGCGGCGACGGCGAGCTGCGAGTGGTGCTGACGCTCGAGGAGGTCGGGCGCCCCGGCCTCGGCGTGATCGCGCACCTCGCGCCCGACACCGCCCGTCGCCTCCGGGCCGCGATCGCCGCCGCCCTCAAGGAGATCGGCGAAACGCCCTGACGGGTCGAATCCGCTGCGCCGGCTCGACCGCTCACCCGTCGACGGACCGTGGTGCTCGTTCCGCCGGCTCCGCTCCTTCTCCTGACTACAGGAGCAGGGGGGCAGCAGCGGGCTCAGGGGTGTCGGCGAGACGCTGACGGTGGGCCGCGACCTGCTCGACGGAGATCATTGCGATCCGGTGCTCCTGCGCGAACAGCTCGAGGAAGGGAAGCCGGGCGGGCGAGCCGTCGTCGTGGAGCACCTCGCAGATCACCGCGATCGGCGGGAGCCCGGCGAGCCGGGCGAGGTCGACCGCGGCCTCGGTGTGGCCACGGCGTTCGAGCACGCCACCCGGACGCGCCCGAAGGGGGAACACATGGCCGGGGCGGATGAGGTCGGTCGGACGGGTCGAGGGGTCGAGAATCGAACGAATCGTGGTGGCGCGGTCGGCGGCGCCGATCCCGCTGCCGGCGTCGAGATGGTCGATCGTGACGCTGAACGCGGTGTCGCACCCGGCCTGACCCGGCGGGATCATCGGCGGGATCTCGAGCTCGTCGAGCCGGGCCTGGTCGCAGGGCATGCACACGAGCCCACGGGCCCAACGCAGCATGAAGTTGATCGCCTCGGGGGTGACCCAGCTCGCGGCCATCGTGAGGTCACCCTCGTTCTCGCGATCTTCGTCGTCGACGACGAGCACCATCTCGCCCCGACGGATCCGTCGGAGTGCTTCGTCGATGTCGGCCAGGCTGCTCATGCGGCTGTTTCCTCCTGCAGAGAACGTGTCGCGGTCATGGGCGAGCCGCGGCAGGGATGGTGACGACCATCCGGCAACCGTGGGGCTCGCGCCGTTCGGGATGGATCTCTCCGCCGTGGAGCTCGACGATCCACTGGGCGATGGCGAGTCCGAGACCGGCACCACCGTCCTTGGTGGCGCGGGCGGAGTCGGAGCGGTAGAACCGTTCGAAGACGCGCGTCACTTCGTCGTCGGGGATGCCGGGGCCGTCGTCGAGGACCTCGATGCGCACGCCGCGCGGACCTCGACGGGCACGGACGCGCACCGCGCCGCCCTCGGGGGAGTGGCGCACCGCGTTCTCGAGGAGGTTCGCGTCGACCTGGTGCACGCGCTCCGGGTCGCCGTCGGCCGCGAGACCCGAGGGCTCGACCTGCACCGTCATCTCGACGTCGGGTGCGTGCAGCTTCGACTCCCGCACCGCGTGGTCGAGCACCGGACCGATCGCGAACTCCTGGCGGTCGAGGGGGACCGCGCCGGACTCGAGGCGGGAGAGATCGAGCAGCTGGGTGACGAGCCGGCCGAGGCGCTCGACCTGGACGAGCATGGTGTCGAGCGTGTCGGGGTCGGCGGCCTCGACGCCGTCGACGAGGTTCTCGAGGCGTGCCTGGAGCGCGGTGATCGGTGTCCGCAGCTCATGGCTCACGTTGGCGACGAGATCGCGCCGCATGCGGTCGGTGGCCTCGAGCTCGGCGGCCATCTGGTTGAACGACCGGGCGAGGGTGGCGACCTCGTCCTTCGAGGTGACGTTGACCCGCTGCGAGTAGTCGCCCCGCGCCATCGCCTCGGTCGCGTCGGCCATCTCGGTGAGCGGGGTGGTGATCCCGTGGGCGAGGAACCGCACCATCGTGAGCGCGATGAGCCCGGCGATCACCCCGCTGATCGACGGCCAGAAGCCAAAGTAGATGCCGGTGTAGAAGACGACGACGGTCACCGCGATCGCGACGACGACGAGCGCGCCGATGCGCAGCTTGATCGACGAGAACCGGTTGAGCGGTTGGATGAGGTCGTGCCGGCTCACCGTGCGGACTCGGCTGAAGCGACTCACGCGCCGCTCCCGGTCTGGTCGTCGTGGACTTCGTCGCCTTCGGCGATCGCGTACCCGACGCCGTGCACGGTCCGGACGATGTCGGAGCCGAGCTTGCGCCGAAGGGCGCGGATGTGCGAGTCGACGGTGCGTCCGCTCGACACCATCGGTTCACCCCACACCTCGGCGAGCAGCTCCTCGCGCGTGCGGACGGTGCCTGGTCGGGCGGCGAGGAAGCACAGCAGGTCGAACTCGGTCGGAGTCAGGTGGACGACCTCGCCCCCGCGGGTCACGAGCCGTCGGGCCGCGTCGATGCTCACGACACCGAGCTGCTGCGGGGCGATCTGGCCGCGGGCGGAGTCGAGGTGCGCGCCGAGCTCGAGCGCGGCGCGGGCCCCGTAGACCCGGCCCAGGATCCCGTGCACCCGGGCCACCCGCACACGGGAGCTGAACGGCTTCGTGAGGTAGTCGTCCGCGCCGA
>JBBQMI010000062.1:0-7745 GCA_038328825.1 Acidimicrobiia bacterium
GTAGCCGTTGGCACCCGCTCGCACCGCCTCGAAGAGGTCCTCTTCGTCGTCGGAAACGGTGAGCATCACGATGCGGGTCTCGGGCCGCGCTTCGCGGATCTTGCGGGCGGCTTCGATGCCCGACGCGCCCGGCATGCGGACGTCCATGAGCACGACGTCGGGGGCGAGGGCGGCGCAGGTCTCGAGCGCCTCCAGGCCGTCGGCGGCCTCCCCCACGACCTCGAGATCGGGCTCGGCCGAGAGCACGTTCTCGAGTCCCCGGCGGAACAGCGCGTGGTCGTCGACAACGACGACCCGGATCGACCGCGGTTCGGCGAACGGCTCGCCGAATCGGGCGTCGCGGTGGTGCGGGGAGGGACTATCCACCTTCGATGAGGCCGAGGTGGCCGTCGCGGCGGCGATAGATCACTGCGGGCTTGCCGCTCTCCGCGTTGGCGAAGAGGTAGAAGCTGTGACCCAGGAGCTCGAGTTGGAGCGCGGCCTCTTCGGGTGGCATCGGCTTCATCTCGAAGTGCTTGGTGCGCATCAGCACCGCTTCGCCGTCGGACCACTCGGTGTCGGTGTCGACCTGCGCCTCGGCCTCGGCCTCGGCGGTGAGCGGGGCGAGCTCCCGGATGTGGCGTCGCCGGGGGTGGTTGCGCGCGACGCGCTTGTCCTTCAGGCGGGTGAGCTGGTGGCTCAACTTGTCGATCGTGAGGTCGAGGGCCGCGAGCTTCTCGCTCGACGCGGCGTGCGCCTTCACGAAGTGTCGTGGCAGGTGGAGCGTGACCTCGCACAGCTCGTTGTCGGACACTCGGGGGTTCTTGATCTCGGAGAAGTCGACCTCGACCCGGGTCAGGTCGTGGGCGAAGCGAGTCAGATTCGTGATCTTCTCTTCCGACGTCGCCCGCAACCGCTTGCCGATCTCAACGTTCTTGCCTCGAACGACGATCTCCATCCGCACCTCCGCGGTCCGACGAACCCAGTCCAGGATGCACTCTGTCTACTGCGAACCGAACGAGTCCACCGCGGCGGGGACTGCCGGTCAGGCCTCCCGGGACCACACCGGTCCGAGGAACGCGAGCAACCGCTCCGCCACCGCGTCGGCGGGGGGGCGGTAGCGGCCCGACTCGATGTCGTCGCGCACGCGGGCGACGCGGGCGGGGCGCGACCGATCGTCGACTGCGAGCAGCGTCATCGCGTCGTGCCCGGGCTCGACGATCGACTCGATCCATCGGGTCGCGTCGAACCCCTCGTCGCCTGCGGGTTGCACCGGTTGTCCCTCCTGGACGACCTCACCTTCCCAGTTTCGGAACGTGCAATCTTCGGGTTGATGACGAATCTCACCCTTCGTGACAACACTTGGCGTTCGCCGGGTCAGGGGGTCCTCGCAACCGTCGCAGCCCGGACATATCGGGCCCCGTTCGCGCGGAGGGCGGCCGCGGCGACGCCGAGGCTCGCGCCGGTCGTGCTCACGTCGTCGATCAGCAGCACCGAGCGGACCTCATCCGGTGCCGGGCGCGGGCCGCGCGGGGTGAATCGGGGGCCGCTGCGCCGGTCGGACCGGGGGCGACCCGTCTGCGGGGGGCCCGGAAGGCGGCGGAGCAACGCCCGTGTCGGGAGCCGGAGCTGCGCCGCCGTCGCCCGCGCCAGCAGCTCGGCGTGATCGAACCCGCGGTGTCGACGCCGGGCCGGGGTCGTCGGGACCCAGGTGACGACGGCCGCGGTGATCTCGAGCGTCGACGCGACATCGGCGACCGCGACCGCCAGCCACGCGAGCGCGGCGCGCGCGTTGCGGTACTTCAATCGGGCCACGAGCTCGCGTGCGACGCCCTGGTACGCGAACGCCGCGACCCAGTCGTCGACACCGAACGGCGTCGGCGCGACCGGCGCCGCCACCAACGTCGCCGCACATTGCGCGCAGATCGGCTCACCGACGGCGCCGCACCCCGGACACGAAGCCGGGAACACCAGCCCCCCGAGCGCAGCTCTCCACCCAGCCGAACTGTGCACGGTCATCCCCGGTATCCGGGAATCACGGTGCACAGTTCCGGATCTGGATCGTGCGCTCGACCTGAGTGACCACGAACTGGGGCCGTTCGACGAGGTCGCGCCACGAGAAGTGGAGGACGAGCCATCCGGCCGCCGCGAGCTCGGTGCGACGGTCGAGGTCGTGCTCCCACGCCGACCGACCACTGTGCCATCGGTAGCTGTCGGCTTCGATCGCGACGAGGAGATCGGGGTACGCGAGATCGGGACGCGCGACGAAGTGACCGTCGATGACGATCTCGAACTGACGCGCCGGCACTGGGAGCCCGGCGCGCAGCAACTGTGATTCGAGCCGACGTTCGAACCGGTTCGTGGGCGGCCGTTGCCCGTCGATCCGCTCGCCGAGAAGGGCGACGAGTACCGGTGCACCCCTTCGGCCTCGGCGACCGAGCAGGTCAAGGCCGTCGAGCACGCGGTCGGCGCGCGTCAGACCCTGCACGAGCGCGCTGTCGAGCGTCGCCGCGAGCAGATCCGGTTGTAGCGAACTCGCGAGTTGCACCAACGTCAGGACGATCCCGGTGACGGGAATCCCGTCGATCACCCCTCGATGTCGTCGATCGAGCCGACGAGCGCGGTGGACCCTGACCCCCGGCCGGCTGCGAGGGGCCCTCGCCGCCGGCACCGTGAGCTCTACTCGACCGGGCTCGCAACCGTCGAGCCCCCAGAGCGCCGCGGCTGAGCCGTGTGACGCCACCGCGCCGTCTCCGGCCCACAGCACCGCGGCGAGGAGCTCGGCCCGCCATGTGACCGGTGCCCCGGCGGCCCGGAACACTCCCGGGTGACACCGAACCAGATGGCCCGCAACGGCACGTCGATGGAGCGCCGACGTGCTCAGGCCGGACGCGAGCGCCTGAGCACCCTTGACCACTCCGTGCTGCGCCGCTGCCTGCCGCATGACTTCCGTGTCGTCGCGCATGACAGCAGTGAAGCAGCAGGTTGGGACACTCGAGCCGGACCCCGAAGTGTGCACGGCGAAGCCCGGAAACCGGGACCCACGGTGCACACTTCGCGATCTGGATGCTGGGTCAGCCGAAGTTGGGGACCGGGTCGGTGCCCCGGGCGCGGGCGAGCTGACCGAGCTCGCCGACGGTCGAGGATGACCACGGCCATTCCCCTACCGGCGAAGCGCTTCGCCATGGCGAGGCCGATGCCGCTCGCAACCGCCCGTGACCACCGCGACCTTGCCGGCGAGCTCGTGAAGGGTTTCCCCTCAGTAGCGGTAGTGCTCCGGCTTGTACGGGCCCTGCACCGCGATCCCGAGGTAGCCCGCCTGCTCCTCGGTGAGCGTGGTGAGCTTCACGCCGAGCTTCTCGAGGTGGAGGCGCGCCACCTCCTCGTCGAGGTGCTTCGGCAGCGTGTACACCTTGCGCTCGTAGAAGTCGGGGTGCGTGAAGAGCTCGAGCTGCGCCATCACCTGGTTGGTGAAGCTGTTCGACATCACGAAGCTCGGGTGACCGGTCGCGCAACCGAGGTTGAGCAGACGGCCCTCCGCCAGGATGATGATCGAGTGGCCGGGCCGGTCCTTGGTGCCGGCGAACTTCCACTCGTCGACCTGGGGCTTGATCACGATCCGCTCGATGCCCTGGGTCCTGGCGAGGCCGGCCATGTCGATCTCGTTGTCGAAGTGACCGATGTTGCCGACGATCGCGTTGTGCTTCATCTTCGCCATGTGCTCGGCGGTGATGATGTTCTTGTTCCCGGTGGTCGTGACGAAGAGGTCCGCGGTCTCGAGAACGTCCTCGAGCGTCGTCACCTCGTAGCCCTCCATCGCCGCCTGGAGCGCGCAGATCGGGTCGATCTCGGTGATGACGACACGAGCGCCCTGGCCTCGGAGTGACTGCGCGCAGCCCTTGCCGACGTCGCCGTAGCCGCACACGACCGTGACCTTGCCTGCGAGCATCACGTCGGTCGCGCGGCAGATGCCGTCGACCAGCGAGTGCCGGCAGCCGTACAGGTTGTCGAACTTCGACTTGGTGACCGAGTCGTTGACGTTGATCGCGGGGAACAGGAGCGAGCCCGCCTCGGTCATCTGGTAGAGGCGGTGCACACCGGTCGTGGTCTCCTCGGTGACGCCCTGGATGCCCTCGGCCATGCGGTGCCACACGCGGTCGTCCTCGTCGAGGACGCGGCCCAACAGCGCGAGCACGATCGCGAACTCCTCGGAGTCCGCAGTCGACGGGTCGGGGACCTTGCCCGCCTTCTCGTACTCGACGCCCTTGTGCACGACCATCGTGGCGTCGCCACCGTCGTCGAGGATCATGTTCGGGCCACCACCGTCGGGCCAACGGAGCGCCCGCTCTGTGCAGTCCCAGTACTCCTCGAGCGTCTCGCCCTTCCACGCGAAGACCGGGATCCCTGCGGCCGCGATCGCAGCGGCGGCGTGATCCTGGGTCGAGAAGATGTTGCAGCTCGCCCAGCGAACCTCGGCACCGAGCGCGACGAGCGTCTCGATGAGGACGGCGGTCTGGATCGTCATGTGCAACGAGCCCGTGATGCGCGCACCGGTGAGGGGCTTGGTCTTGTCGTGGCGCTCGCGCAGAGCCATGAGGCCCGGCATCTCGTGCTCGGCGAGCTCGATCTCCTTGCGGCCGAACTCGGCGAGCGAGAGGTCGGCGACCTGGAAGTCGGACCGATCGGTCGCGGGCGGTGTGGCGGTGGTCGTCATGTGTGCTCCTGCTGACTCCGGGCGCGGGCCCATGCCCTCGCGCATCGATGCTTGCGTTCCGGAGTCGGCCCGGATCACCGGGTGACAGCCCCGAAGGGCCCGACCAGGCCACGAGTGTAGCGCGCCGGCTGCGACCGGCCCGGGTCAGGTTCACACCCGTTCACGCGCAACGTTGTTAGGGTGCCGAACGGGGGAAGGGGCGGCCCGGTGGCTGACGGCGGCGGCGCGATCTCGGTACGCGACGTGGTCAAGCGATTCGGCGACGTCACGGCCGTCGCGGGCGTCTCGTTCGATGTGCGACCCGGTGAGTTCTTCTCCCTCCTCGGCCCGTCGGGATCGGGGAAGACCACCATCCTCCGGATGATCGCCGGTTTCGAGTTGCCGACAAGTGGATCGATTCTCCTCGGCGGGACCGACGTCTCCACGCGTCCGCCGTTCGAGCGCGACGTGAACACGGTGTTCCAGGACTACGCGCTGTTCCCGCACATGACCGTCGCCCAGAACGTGGAGTACGGCCTCAAGGTCAAGCGCGTGCGCAAGCCCGAACGGTCGACCCGCGCCGCTGAGGCGCTCGAAGCGGTGCGGCTCGACGGTTACGCCGATCGGAGGCCGAACCAACTCTCGGGCGGCCAACGCCAGCGCGTTGCGCTCGCTCGTGCGCTGGTGAACCGACCCGGGGTTCTGTTGCTCGACGAGCCACTCGGTGCACTCGACCTCAAGCTGCGCGAGGGCATGCAGGTGGAGTTGAAACGCATCCAGCGCGAGGTCGGCATCACCTTCGTGTTCGTGACCCACGATCAGGGCGAGGCGCTCACGATGAGCGATCGCATCGCTGTCTTCAACCAGGGTCGCATCGAGCAGGTCGGAACACCGGTGGAGGTGTACGAGCACCCGGCGACCGAGTTCGTCGCCGGGTTCGTCGGCACGTCGAACGTCCTGACCGCGCCGACCGCGCGGCTGCTCCTCGGCAGCGAGACCCCGGTGATGATCCGACCGGAGAAGCTGCACCTGGCCGGGCCGGATCGCAACGTCGGGGCGGACCAGGTGAGCGTGTTCGGCATCGTGGCCGCCGAGCAGTACCTCGGGAGTGGGACACGGACACGCGTGGCGCTCGAGCCCGGCGGCGATCTGTTCGTCGACGGGCCGAATCGCGACGGGCCGAATCGCGACGGGCCCGAATCCACCGCAGTCGGGACACGGGTGCAGGTGATGTTCCGGCGCGCCGACGCCTTCCGGCTCCCCGCGTCGAGCGCCGACGATCTCGATCCGCAAGGCGGTCGCGACGAGTCAACAAGATTCCCAACCGAGAGTGAGAGGGGCAGTTCATGAAGCTCGCACGATGGAGACTGGTGGCACTCGTGGCCGCGATCGTGTTGGTGGTCGCAGCGTGCGGGAGCAGCAACGACTCCGGCAAGAGTTCGTCGGAGAAGTCGACGGGCACGACGCTCGCCAAGATCGGCACCGGCGAGGGCAAGGTGAACATCCTCGCTTGGCCGGGCTATGCCGAGAACGGCTCCACCGACAAAGCCGTCGACTGGGTCACGCCGTTCGAGCAGCAGACCGGCTGCAAGGCGTCGATCAAGACCTTCGGTACCTCCGACGAGGCGTTCCAGCTCTTCGGCACCGGCCAGTACGACGTCGTGTCGGCGTCGGGCGACTCGTCGCTGCGCAGCGTCGCGAACGGTGACGCCCAACCGCTGAACACCGCGCTCCTCACCAACTACGCGGATCTCGCGCCATTCCTGAAGAACAAGCCGTGGAACTCCGTCAAGGGCGTTGTCTACGGCGAGCCGCACGGATGGGGTGCGAACCTCCTGATGTACAACGACACCGTCGTGACGCCGGCACCCGACTCGTGGGGCGCGGTGTTCGAGAAGGACTCGCCGTACAAGGGCAAGCTCACGGCGTACGACTCGCCGATCTACATCGCCGACGCCGCGTTGTACCTGAAGGACACCCAACCCGACCTCGGCATCACGAACCCGTACGCACTCGATCAGAAGCAGTTCGACGCGGCCGTCAACCTCCTCAAGGAGCAGAAGCCCAACATCGGCGAGTACTGGTCCGACTACCTGAAGGAGCAAGAGGCGTTCACCAAGGGCAGCGCCGTGCTGGGCACGACGTGGCAGGTCATCACGAACCTCGTGAAGGCCGACACCGCGTCGCCGCCCGTCACGGCCGTGCTCCCGAAGGAGGGTTCGACGGCCTGGTCCGACAGCTGGATGGTGTACAGCAAGACCAAGCACCCGAACTGCGCGTACGAGTGGTTGAACTGGATCGCGAAGCCCGACGTGCAGGCGCAGGTCGCCGCGTACTTCGGGGAGGCACCGGCCAACCTGAAGGCTTGCGCCGACACCACTGACCCGACGTTCTGCACCACGTACCACGCGGACGACAAAGCCTTCTACGACCAGCTGTCGTACTGGACGACCCCGACCACCGCGTGTCTCGACGGTCGGACCGACGTCAAGTGCGTGGCGTACAAGGACTGGGTCTCCGCCTGGGACGGGGTGAAGGGAAGCTGAGCGACGCGCGGGCCGGCGGGGGCGAGCCCCCCGCCGGCTTCCGTCGGAGCGCGGCGCGCGCGCTGGCGCGACGACCGCGACTGCGGCTCGGTCTCCAGCTCTCCGTTCCGCTGACGTGGCTACTCGTCGTGTACATCGGCTCGCTGGCCGCGCTGATCATCACGTCGTTGTACCGACTGGCCGACGACCCGACCGGTCTCATCACCCGCCTCGACACCACGCTCGGGCTCGAGAACTTCCGACGTCTGATCGACGAGCCGGTGTACCGCGAAGTCACGCTCCGCACCGTCACCGCCGCGGCCACCGTCACGTTCGTCGACGCGCTGATCGCACTGCCCGTGGCGTTCTTCATGGTGAAGGTCGCGTCGCCGTGGGCTCGGCGGTTGCTCGTCGTCGCCGTGACGATGCCGCTGTGGGCCGGGTACCTCGTGAAGGGGTACGCGTGGCGCGCGATCCTCGACCCCGGCGGAGGGGTCCTCGTCGAGGTGCTCGGTCACACCCCGGGCTTCGGGTATTCGAGCTCCGGC
>JBBQMI010000063.1:0-7678 GCA_038328825.1 Acidimicrobiia bacterium
ACACGAGGTCCGGATCCAGACTGCCCGACACGCCGACGACCCCGCGGGGCGGGTGTGCGACGTCCACCTGGTGCTGCGGGGCCTGCAGCCGGTCCGTCGCAGCGCGGGTCAGCGTCACGCCCTCTGGATCATCAGTCACCCCGAGTCGATCGAGGACGACGAGCTCGACGCCGCCGACGTCGTGCTCGTGGCGTCGGCTCCGTTCGCCGAGCATCTCCGCGGCCGGACCACGACGCCGGTCGAGGTGTTCCTCCAGGCCACCGACCACCACCGCTTCTTCCCCCGGCCGGTCGATCCCGTCCACCGGCATCCCGTCACGGTCGTGGCCAAGACCCGGGATGTCCTGCGGCCCGCAGTCGCCGATGCCCTCGCCGTCGGTCTGCGGCCCGCCATCTACGGCGGAGGGTGGGCCGAGCTCGTCGACCCGGCGCTCGTCGTCGCCGACCACATCGACAACGAGCTGGTTCCGATCGTCTACTCGTCGGCCGGCGTGGTGCTCAACGACCACTGGCGCACCATGCGGGCATGGGGCTTCGTGTCGAACCGGCTCTTCGACGTGCTGGCCTGCGGGGCGCCGGTGATCTCGGACCCGATCGCCGGGCTGTTCGAGCTGTTCGACGGCGCCGTGCTCGAATATCACGCGCCGGCGGAGCTCGGGCGATTCGTCGACGAGGTCCTCACCGAGCCCGGCGCGGCGCGCCTCCGCGCGGAGCGCGGCCGGGCTACGATCCTCGCCGCCCACACGTTTGACCACCGCGCCGGCGAGCTGCTCAGGGCGCTCGCCCGAATCACGTAGAATGTACGGATTCTCAGGGCGAGGTTCTCGTGAGAACGTCGTGGTCTACCCTGCACGCTCGGTGGCGAAGGAGGTCGAATGCCGTACGTGATGATGCCCGTGCCGGAAGAGCACGTCGAAGAGGTGATGGAGTTCATCCTGCGGGCCATCGCCAAGGCGTCGATCGAGGCGTGGGACGCCGACTCGATCACGTCGCTCTACAACGAGGTCGACGAGGCCACCCGGTCACTCCTCGCGTTCGTCGCGCGGGACGCGGCCGACGGCGGCGAGCTCGTCGACGCCGAGGCGGCCCGCCGCATCCAGATGACCGTCAGAGAGACGGCCGGGATCATGAACGAGCTCAACACGCTGACCCGGGAGACCAATCGTCCGATCCTGATCCACGTCCGCCTGGTCAGCGAGCGCCAGGTGAACGGGCGCACCACCGACCGGCGGGTGCTCCAGATGGACCCCGACGTCGCCGGGTTCATCCGCGCCGCCGAGCAGGCCGAACTGCGCGATGCGAAGGATCCGTTCGGCGGGGCGGCGCAATGAGGTCGGCGACGGCTCCGATCGGGCCGACGGGAGGGGGCTCGTGGTGAGCGAGGCCATCGCCTTCCCGTCGGAGCTTCCGACCCCGCCGGAACAGCCGTCGATCGAGGTCGAGGACGTGTCGGCGTCGTACACGATCCGGCTCGATTCAAAGGACATCAGGGGAGACCTCCGCCGCCTCTTCCGTCGGGATGACTCCGGCGGGCGACTGATCCCGGCCCTGCGCGACGTGTCCTTCCAGGTCCGGCGGGGCTCGGTCCTCGCCATCATCGGCCGCAACGGCGCGGGCAAGTCGACGCTGTGTCGGGTGATCAGCGGCGTGCTCCCCCCCGAGAAGGGCCGGGTCGTCGTGCGCGGGCAGCTGAACCTGCTCACCCCCGGCATCGGATTCAGCGACGCGCTGACCGGCCGCGAGAACATCAAGCTCGGTGGCCTCGCGAGCGGCATGGCGCCGGAGCGGCTGGCCGAGATCACCGACGAGATCGGCGAGTTCGCGCAGCTCGCCGAGTACCTCGATCTGCCGATGCACACGTACTCCGGGGGCATGCGCATGCGCCTGGCGTCGTCGATCGCCGTCTTCCTCGACCCGGAGATCCTGTTGATCGACGAGGCGCTCACCGGCGGCGATGCGGCGTTCGGCCAGCACATTGCCGAGCGGACCGAGCAGCTCACGGGTGAGGGTCGCACGATCGTTCTCGTGACCCACGGGCTGAGCTCGGTGCAGACGATCGCCACGGAGTGCCTCTGGTTGCACCAGGGGCGGGTCGCTGCGTTCGGGGATCCCGAGGAAGTCCTCGGGAAGTACATGCGGTATTGCCGGATCGAGTCGCTCTCGATGGACGACATGTGAGCGTGATGCGATGACGACGGCGAACGAGTACAGCGATGTCGAGTACGTCTTCGAACCCCACGGTGTCGCCGCGCCCGATCTGCGCGAGTACCTGGCCGCGCTCTGGGCCAGACGCGAGTTCATGGTCCAACTCGCCCGAGCCGATCTTCGGGCGGCTCGGTCACGGACCGCGCTCGGGAACATCTGGTCGGTGCTCGACCCGCTGTTCCAGGCCGCGATCTACTTCTTCCTCTACACGGTCCTGCGGTCGGGTACGAACCAGGCCGCGTTCCTGCCGATCCTGATCGGCGGCATCTTCATGTTCGGCCTCTCCATGACCGCGCTCGGGGAGGGCGGGGGGTCGATCCGTCGGGCCAAGGGCCTCATGCTCAACTCCACGTTCCCGCGGGCCCTGCTGCCGCTGACCACCCTCTACAAGGCGTACCGGAGCTTCATCCCGAGCGCCTGCGTCTTCGTGGTGCTGTTCCCGTTGGTCGGAGGCCAGTTCGGTCCCGGCATGTTCGTGCTCCCGCTCCTGTTCGCGCTCCAGATCGTGATGAACATCGGGATCGCCCTGCTCGTCGCGACCTACGTCACCCTCGTGCCCGACGGCTCCAACGTGGTGCAGTACGTCTCGCGGATCCTCTTCTTCGCGACCCCGGTGATCTACCCCGTGTCCCTGTTGCCACCGGGTGCCAAGGTCCTCGTTGCCTGGCAGCCGCTCTTTCCGCTCTTCGCGAGCTACCAGGCCGTGCTCGCGGGCCAGGTCCCCAGCTTCAGCCTGTTGCTCCAGACGACGCTCTGGGCGTTCGCTCTGCTGGTCGGCGGCGCGTGGGTGTTCCTCCGGCGCGAGCGCGAGTTCACCATCCACCTGTGATGCAAGTCCACCTGTGACGCATCGTCACCCTTCGAGAACCGAGAGAGGAGCTCCCAGTGGCTGACCAGCCCGGAGCCAACGACCCCGAGAGCACGGACGACGGTGAACCGGCGCAGTTGGGCGCGGCCTCGCCCATCACCATCGGCCGCACGTCGAAACGGAGCGGGAGCGACGGCACGGGCGGCGAGAAGCGGAAGCGCCGTCTCCCGAAGCTCGGCATCTGGGGAGCCGTCATCGTGGTGATCGGGCTCGTCGGGCTCGCGTTCCTCCCGGCGTTCGCCTCGGGCCTGAAGAAGACGCCTCGCAACCGTTTCGGCATCAGCTACGGCGGTGGCCCGATCGAGGGCACCCACTTCCAGCGCATCGTCAAGCCGGGCTCGTCGCTGTTCTTCAACGGCTTCTACGACCCGCTCTACCTGTATCCCTCGGACCAGGTGAACTACATCATCTCGAAGCAGGTGAACGTCGGCGCGGTCAAGACGCCCGACTCCGTGGTCGCGCCGACGCAGGATCGCGTGCAGGTCACCTACCAGGTTGCCGTCTACTTCAAGCTCAACATCGACAAGCTCCAACAGTTCCACGAGCAGTTCGGTCTGCGCTACGCCGCCTACACCACCCCGGGATGGAACCGTCTGCTCAGCGACACGTTCCGTCAGCAGATCGAGTCCGCGCTCCAGGAGGAGACCCGCCGCGTCGACGTGGCCGGGCTCTTCAGCAACGCCGATCAGCTCGTCACGCTCCAGAAGACGGTGCAGGCGAGCCTCACCCGGAAGCTGCAGACCGCGATGGGTGGTCAGTTCTTCTGCTCGCCGGCGTACCAGCCCGGCGGACCCTGTGGGAACCCGACGTTCGTCATCAAGAAGGTCGACGTGCCCAACTCGGTCGCGGTCGCGTTCCAGAACAACCGGATCTCGGCGATCCAGGTCCTCACCGAGCAGAACAAGATCGCCCAGCGCCAGGCCGAGGCGGAGCAGAAGAACGCCCTCAACATGACCGGTGAAGAGTGGGTCAAGTACCAGGCCGTCCAGGCAGGCAAGACGACCTTCTGGATCCTGCCGGGTGGAGAGAACGTCACGCTTCCGGCCAACCCGGCGGGAACCGGCGCCACGACGACCACGAAGCCGAGTGGCGGCTGACCGGTCGGTGGGAGCGTCGCGCGCGCGTCGTCGCCTGCGGGCAGCGATCACCTGGTCGGCGCTGGCGCTCCTGCTGAGTTCCGTCGTGCTCGGGATCGGCGGCCGACGCGCCGATGCCCACACGCCCCACGACGACATCTCCGACGTCGTGGTCTCCCCGAGCTATGCCCGAGACGGCAGGGTGTTCGTGATCGCGGCGAATCGCCTGCTCGTGTCGACCGGCGGGCCGTATCACTGGAAACCCTTGGTACGAGGCCTCCCGCGGGCACCCGAAGACGGAAAGAGCCTCGACCGCGTCGCGATCTCGGCGTCGGACGCCGACGTGATGTACGTCACCTCCCGGGTGGGTGGCGTGTTCCGTTCGGCCGACGCCGGCGCATCCTGGCGCCGGGCCGCCGGCGGTCTCGGCGACACGCAGATCACTCCCATCGCGATCTCTCCCGCCGATCCGAACGTCGTGCTCGCATCGGGCTCGATCTCCGGGCTGTACCGCACGACCGACGGCGGGGCACAGTGGACCCCGGTCAGCGGCTTCGGGCGCGTTCCGGCGATCGCGTTCGTGCCCGGAACGCGGCGGGCAGTCGTGGGCGACAGCGCCGGGCGCGTCTCGGTGTCGGACGACGACGGCGCGACCTGGGCGCAGGTGGCGAGCGAGCCCGGCCAGGCGATCTCGGCGGTTGCTGCGTCGACGGGCGCTGACCCGGCGAAGCCGGCCACCGTGTTCGCGGGCACGGGCCGGGGAAGACTGCTGCGCTCCGACGACGGCGGCGATACCTTCGCCGCGGTCGGGGCCGGACTGCCGAAGGAAGCGGTCAACTCGATCGGGCTCTCGGCCACGTACCCCGACGACCGGACGCTCTGGGTCTCGATGGCTTCGAAGGGGGTCTACCGGTCGACCGACGGGGGCCGGACCTGGGTCCGGGCCTCGAGGGGTCTGACCACCGACCTGCAGGCCATGACGGTCGATGTCGACCTCTTCCGGACCGTCGCCGTCGCCACCGGAGCCAACGGCGACCGGACGCTCTTCGAAGCCGGCTTCGACGGCCTGTCGCGTTCCGACGACGACGGCCGGCACTGGGTCTCGTCGGAGACGCTCGTCGACTACATCGCGGGCCTCGATGTGTCGCCCGACTACGCCAAGGATTCCACCGTCGCGGTGGCGAGCTACGTCAAGGGGGCCTACCTCTCGACGACCTCGGGGAAGAATTGGAAGCTCATCGACAAGGGTCTCGAGTTCCCCCTCTCGGAGGGCAACAAGTTCGCGCCCGTCCGCCGCCTGCACAACATCGTGTTCTCGCCGGAGTACGCCACCGACCGGACGCTCTTCTCGGCGTCGTGGACGTCGTTCCTGAAGTCGACCGACGCGGGCCGTTCGTGGTCGAGCAACTTCGTGTCGGCGCCTCCGCCCGACACCGTGCTGCGGCAGTTCGTGATCGCCGTGTCCCCCGCCTACGCCTCCGACCGGACGATCTTCCTCGGGACCCGCCAGGGCGACGTGTACCGATCGGACCGAGCGGGCGACGACAAGAGCTGGAAGCTCGTCGGCAACGCCGGCTCGCGGGTCCGCACCCTGGTGATCGACCCGGGGTTCCCGCGACGCCCCGGGTTCTACGCCGGGACGGAGAACGGAGTGATGAAGAGCGGCGATGCCGGCGCGACCTGGACCCGGACCGGCCCGGGTGGGCTCTCGATGCTCGCCATCTCTCCTGCGTACGACACCGACGGCACGCTCTTCGCCGGCACCGAAGCCGGGCTCTCCGTGACCCGCGACCAGAGCAAGACCTGGACGGAGCTGGCCGCGCCTCCGCTCTCCGCCACGAGCCTGGTCGAGGCGATCGCCGTGTCGCCCACGTACAAGGACGATCAGACGCTGCTCGTGAGCGTCAGCGGTGCGGGCCTGTACCGGTCGACCGACGGCGGTGCCTCGTTCGTCGAGGTCGGCACCGATCTCACGGAGAGCAACCACGTGATCGCCGACTTCACCAACCCGAGCGGCACGCCGATCCAGTTCTCACCCGCGTTCGCGAAGGACCGGACCGTGTTCGCGTACTCGGGCCAGGACGTCGTGCGCTCCACCGACGCGGGCGACACGTGGGATGTTCTCCGACTCCCGAGCGCGACGGCTTACCTTCGCACCGTTGATCCGGCGCTCCTCGCCGACACCTCGCACGGGGACCCCTCGACGCAGCCGGCCGGGCGGACCACGACCGACGACGGTCGTGACCGAAAGACGTTCGTCGCGATCGGGGTCGGGGGACTGGTGGTGCTCGGGGTCACGATCGTCGGAGGGGTCCGCTTCCTGCGCGGTCGACGGCGTCGGGCCGGATCGAAGCCGCCCGACTAGGGAGCCGAACGGCGGGTTTCGCTCTCGCTCGTCGGTTCCTCGCGCGCCGAGTCGGGTGCGTGGAGCGCGGTGTCGCGGTTCGACCACGGAAACGAGACGTCGGGCTGCGCCACTCCGAGGAGCTGGCAGAGGGGCGCCCACTCCGCGCGGTGGGTCAGGTCGATCTCCAGGAAGTCGCTCCGGCCCGCGAAGTAGCGGTGGGCGCGCTCCATGTGCACGTCCCATTCTTCGGTCCACTTGTGCTCGTCGACCACGAGGAAGGTGCCGGTGTAGGTGCCGGCCGCCTTCGCGGCGACGTTGCGCTCGACGTGGCGGCGCCGGCTGTCGATCCAATCGGCGAACGGGCGGGTCGTCAACACGAAGCGGCTTCCGGGGTACTGCTCGTCGAGGATGCGAAACCGACGACTCAGGAGACCGATGTCGGAGAACGCCTCGAAGCGTGGGTCGAGGTTCGAGAGGAGGGGTGCGCCGGCGTCGAGCGCGCGCTGGACCGCCGCGGCCGCCTCGGGGCCGCCATAGTGCAGGCTCTCGAACCCGAGGATGGTCACCGCCTCGTGGAACGACGACGTGGCCGTCTTGTTCAGCCCGATCCCGAAGATCCTGGGTCGATCCGGCGACCGATCGGGGTCGGAGTGCCCGTCCATGCTCAACCGCCGAGGATGACGCCCGCCGTGTTCGCGAGGATGAAGGGCTCGCCGCGCCAGTCGGGCAGGAACTCGGCGTCGGTGGTCTTGCGGAAGGTCGCCATCTTGCCGTCGAGGCGTACGAACTCGTACTCGGGCTGCGTCGCGAGGAGCAGCTGCAGCTGGGCACACGCGTAGACATGCACATCGTCGATGAACAGGATCGCGCCCTTGCGCATCATGATGTTCAGGTAGCAGAAATCCACGAAGACCGACGGCCAGCCGTGATTCCCGTCGATGAAGGCCGCCTGGCACCGGAGCTTCTGATCCAGGGCGAGTTGCGGCAGCGCCCGTTCGGACCGATCGTTGATGAAGGTGAGGACGCTCGAGTCGAGGCCGCGAGCCTCGGCTTGTTCGTGGATGCTCTTGCCGAGCTTCTCGTCGGGGGCGATCGACGTGACGGCCGAGCAGCCGAGCATCATGAACAGCAAGGTGGAACAGCCGGCGCCGGTCTCGACGATCGACGGCGAGTCGAGCTTCTG
>JBBQMI010000064.1:0-7595 GCA_038328825.1 Acidimicrobiia bacterium
GTACCTCCCGCCGGGACCGGCGCTCATGGGCGAGCTCCGTGCCGCCGGGTTCGACGCCGTGGGTCGACGCACGATGATGGGCGGCGCGGTGCAGCTCCTCACCGGGACGCGCGGGCAACCGGAAGCCGACGCATGACCCACGCCGCGCTCCGTCCCGAGCTCGTGGCGCGGACGCGCATCCTCGCCGACCGCACCGAGCGCGACGGCGGAGTCGACCTCGATCTGCTCGACGCGCTCGGCTCCGACGGGTTCGCGTGGCTGCACGACGGGATCGGATTCGTGACCGCGGGCGTTGCCGCGCGGATCCCTGTCGGCGACGTCGATCGCGCGCTGGCTGGATTCGTCGTCCACGACGAGGTCCGCGAACGAGGTACCGGCGTGATCGCGGTGGGCGCGTTGCCGTTCGATCCGCGTGCGGCCGGCGAGATGCTCGTGCCCGCGACGGTGGTCGGTCGTACCGCCGACGGCCGGGCCTGGATCACCGAGGTGGAGGCTGTGCCGCCCGCGCCGGTCGTGGTCACCGGTCAACCGACGCGGTTCACCGTGCGGCAGGGGATGGACCGTGCGGTATGGCATGCCGCGGTGGTCCGCGCCCTCACCGAGATCGGGCGCGACGCGGTCCGCAAGGTCGTGCTCTCCCGAGACGTGCATGTCGCCGCCGACGCACCGTTCGACGTCACCCGCATCGTGCGTCGCCTCCGCGCCGAGCAACCCGGGTGTTTCGTGTTCGCGGCCGACGGTCTCGTCGGCGCGAGCCCCGAGCTCCTGGTCGCACGCGACGGTCTCGACGTGTGGTCCCGTCCGCTCGCCGGTACCACGCCGCGGATCGACGCCGCCGCACTCGCGGAGCTGGCGGCGTCGGTCAAGGACGCGCACGAGCACCGGTTCGTCGTCGATGCGCTCGTCGAGGAGTTCCAGCGGCGGTGCGGCGACAGCGTCTGCGTCGCCGGACCGGAGATCGTCCCCTTCGCCACCCTCGCCCATCTCGCCACGACGATCTCGGGTCGGCTCACGTCGGCTGAGCCCGAGTCGGCGCTTGCGTTCGCGCGGGCGCTGCACCCCACGCCGGCCGTCGGCGGTACCCCGAACGCTGCGGCCGTCGCGCTCATCGACGACCTCGAGGGCGGCTCGCGCGGCCGCTACGCCGGTCCGGTGGGTTGGGTCGACGCCGACGGCAACGGCGAGTTCGCGCTCGCGCTGCGCAGCGCCGAGATCCAAGGTGCCGACGCGGTGCTGCGGGCCGGCGCGGGCATCGTCGCCGGTTCCGACCCCGACGCCGAGTGGGCCGAGACCGAAGCCAAGCTCGCCCCCATGCTCTCTGCCCTCGTCCACCCCTAGACCCCGCCCCCCGCTCCCGTTCTGGTCATCTGCAGCTGTCCTATGAGCGTCAGACCCTGACCAGTACGAGGGTTTCGGGGTTTCGGGTTGGGGGGGTCAGGTCGGGGGGTTCCAGATCTGGTGGTGGCGAGCGACGTTGTCGGCGCGATCGGTGCGCACCAGGACCAGTCGGACGCCTCCGCCGGCGACGGCATCGAGCACCGCGTCGGCGAACGCGTCGGCGTGGGTGACCTCGACTGCCGCGACGCCGTGCACCGCGGCCAGCGCCGCGAGGTCGACGGGCTGAGGCGTGCCGAAGAGTGTCTCGAAGTGTTCGGGGTGCTGGGCCTGGGGGAGGAACGAGAAGATCCCGCCACCGTGGTTGTCGATCACGACGAACACGGCGTCGAGCCCACGATCCGCGACTCCCAGTAGACCGTTCGTGTCGTGCAGGAAGCACAGGTCACCCGTGAGGGCGACGGTCGGGCCCGTGCACGCCGCGGCGATGCCGAGCACCGTCGAGACGAAGCCGTCGATGCCGTTCACGCCACGATTCGCATGGACCGTGATCCCCGAACGCGGTGCGGCGAACGACTCGAGGTCGCGCACCGGCATGCTCGACGCGACGACGAGCGCGGCGCCGTCGGGCAGCGTAGCCATGAGATCGCGAGCGACGCGACCTTCGAACGGGATGTCCCACGCGTCGAGCTGCGCGTCGATGCGCGCACGCGTCGTCGCCTCGACGGCGCGCCAACGCCGGGCGGCGTTGCTCGACGTGAGACTCGGCGCGCGATCGAGTCGTTCCGTGAGCGCGACGAGGAGCGGCTCGGGGTCGGCGGCGACCACCTCGTGCCCGGTGCGCGCCGGGTCGACCCAACGGCGGTATGGATCGACCAGCAGCGCGGGGACGTCGACGAGCCACTGGCTCGCGGGCTTCCCCGTGAGCGGCGCGCCGAGGCGCACGACGAGCTCGGGTCGCAACTCGGCCGCGCGCTCGGGGTCGCGCAGCACGACGTCGTAGGTCGAGACCACGGAGTCGCCGACGCGCGCGTTCGACACTGCGTCGGCGAGCACCGGCCAGCCGGCTGCGGCCGCGAACGCGTCGACGACCTCGGCCGAAGCGTGCGCGTCCCAACCTGCCGTGACCACCCCGTTCGGCGTGGCCGCGATGCGGGCCGCGAACCGATCGATCTCGTCGCCTCTGAGCGTTCGGGGCGCGCCGCGGGGCGAGCCGAGCCAGGGCGCACCGTCGGGACGGCCCGGCGCATCGACCAGGGGCGCGCCCGTCGGGAGCAGCGGTTCGCGGAAGGGCAGGTTGAGGTGCACCGGCCCCGGCAAAGCTCCGGTCGTCTCGCGAACCGACCGGGCCGCGAGCGTGCGCCACTCGTCGCCGACATCGGGTGGATCGGTCGGGACCTCGGCGTCGACGAACCAGCGGACGGCGTCACCGTAGAGGCGGACCTGATCGATGGTCTGGCCGGCACCGACGCCCCGGAGCTCGGGCGGTCGATCAGCGGTCGCGACGAGGAGCGGCACACCGCCGTAGCTCGCCTCGAGGACCGCGGGATGGAGGTTCGCCGCCGCGGTGCCCGAGGTGCAGAGCAGCACCGCGGGGCGCCGGGTCGCTCGTCCGATGCCGAGCGCGAAGAAGGCAGCCGAGCGTTCGTCGAGGTGCACGTGGAGACGGATCCGGGGGTCGTCCGCGAGCGCGAGCGCCAGCGGCGCCGAACGCGAGCCGGGCGCCAGAACGGCATGTTCCACCCCACCCCGCGCCCATTCATCGACGAGCGTCCGGACGAACGAGGTCGTGGCGTCGCGCGGTCCGGTCGCAGTCACGCGAAGCTGCCGACATGAAGGCAGACGAGATGCGACGCGCCGAGGTGAGGCTCGTGTTCGTGCCGGGGTTCTCGCAGCCGGCCTCGGCGTGGAACGCCGTACTCGCCGCCCTCCACCCGTCGTTCGACGCGACCACCGTCGACGTGCCCGACCATCTCGACTTCCCGTCGACCGCCGCTGCCCTCGGCGCGCTCGGCGGCCGCGGCATCTACGTCGGGTACTCCATGGGTGGGCGGCTGGCCCTGCACCTCGCACGGCAACGGCCCGACCTCGTGACCGGCCTGGTGTTGGTGAGCGCGTCGCCCGGCATCGTCGATCCCGAGGCCCGGGCCGCCCGGATCGCTGCCGACGCGCAGCTCGCGGCGGAGGTCGAACGCGACGGTGTGCCCGCGTTCCTCGAACGGTGGTTGGCGCAGCCGCTCTTCGCGGACGTGTCGATCGAGCAAGCCGGCTTCGACGAGCGGGTCGCGGGAACGTCGGTCGCTCGTCTCGTGCACCAACTGACGGTGCTCGGGCAGGGCACGATGCCGGCGTCGTGGGACCACCTCACCGACGTGTCGATGCCGACGCTGCTCGTCACCGGCGCGCACGATGCCAAGTACGGCGAGATCGCCTCGGCGATGTGCGAGCGGAACCCCCGGTTCGAGCACTCGGTGTTGCCGGGTGGACACGCGGTCCTGCTCGAACAACCGATCGCGCTTGCGGATCGCCTCGTCGCGTTCGTTCACGACCGCTTCCCCGCGAGCGCGTAGCGGTCGAGCAACTCGGGTGTGGGCACCGGCCACGTGTCGGGGACTGCGAGCACGTCGCCGACGGGTTGGAGCGGCGACGTGACGACATCGCCTTCGATCTCGTCGAGCGTTGCCAGTCCGCACGCGTGCACCAGCTCGGGGAGGGCCGTCGCGAGCGCGAGGCCCGCCGCGATCCCGATCGACGTCTCGAACATCGACGAGACCACCGCGGGCACGCCGGCGGTCTCGGCGAGCTGCAGAGCGTGCTGGACGCCTCCCGCGGGTTGCACCTTGAGCACGATCACGTCGGCGGCGTCCGCGCGTCGCAGCGCTCGGGCGTCGTCGAGCGAGCGGACGCACTCGTCGGCCGCGAGGGCCACCGCCACGACGGGTCGGAGCTCGGCGAGCTCGGCGATCGTCGCGACGGGCTGTTCCGCGAACTCGAGGTCGACGCCGGACAACCGGTCGAGGACCGACGTCGCGGTCGCAACGTCCCACGCACCGTTCGCGTCGATCCGGATGGCGACTGCCGGCCCGACGAGGTCGCGCAGCGCCCGGACCCGCTCGACGTCGGCCGTCGGCTCGCGCCGGCCCACCTTGACCTTCACGCACCGGAACGGCGCGAGTCGGGCGCCGAGCGCGGCGTCGAAGGCGGCCGAGTCGGGAACGAACCCGTTCACGGTCACCGACCTGCGGACCGGCTCGGGGAACCCCTCGCCCGCGGCCTCGGTCGCGGCCCGGCGCGCCGCAGCCGGGTCGCACGGGTACCCGGCAACGGGCGAGATCTCCCCCCACCCGGCGGGGCCCTCGAGGAGAGTGACCGACCGGTCGCCGATGCGGAGGGCGTGTTCCTTCACGCGAGCGCGAGCCCCGACGCGAGGAGCGCGGCCACGACGACCTCGAGTCGCACCGTGCCGACGAGCGCGCGCACGAGCGACGGCGGATCGACGCGCTGCACGACGAGTCGACTCGGGCCGATCGCCAACGGGATCGCGAGGAGCGCGAGGAACGCGGTCGGGGAGTCGATCCCGATGGGCACGACCGCGAGGAACGCGCCGACCAGGCACGCGACGAACAGCCCCCGCGCCCGCGGCGTTCCGATCCGCACTGCGAGCGTCCGCTTGCCCGTGGCCCGGTCGGTCTCGACGTCGCGGATGTTGTTGGCGAGCAACACCGCGCACGCGGGGAGGCCCACCACGAGCGAGCCCCACCAGGCCGCCGCAGGCACGGCTTCGGCCTGTACGTAGGCCGAGCCGGCGCACGCAGCGAAGCCGAAGAACGCGAGCACCGCGAGCTCACCGAAACCGGAGTACCCGTAGGGTCGACTGCCGCCCGAGTAGAACCAGCCCGCCGCGATGGCGAACACCCCGAGGAGCAGCAGCCACGGGTTCACCGCGAGCGAGAGCACGAGGCCGACGACCGCGGCCACGCCGAAGCTGAGGAACGCCGCCAGCTTGACGGCAGCAGGTGCGGCGGTGCCGGTCACGGTGAGGCGCATCGGTCCCCGCCGGTCGGCGTCGGTGCCCTTCACGCCGTCGGAGTAGTCGTTGGCGTAGTTCACGCCGATCTGGAGCGCGATCGCGACGGCGAGCGCGGCGGCGGCGCGCCACCAGATCACGTCGCGCCCGAGCGCGCCCGCGGCGGTGCCGACCAGCACCGGCGCGATCGCGGCACCGAGCGTGCGCGGTCGCGCCCCCTGCACCCACTCAGCGGCAGTCGTCATTCCCACACCGTCATGCGCGCCACCGTCACGCCCGCAACCGTCACGCCCGGAGCGGTCATGGGCGCTTCGGGTACTGGTCGAAGTTGGGCCTGCGCTTGTCGAGGTACGCCTGCTTGCCCTCCTTCGCCTCCTCGCTCATGTAGTAGAGAAGTGTCGCGTCACCGGCGAGCTGCTGGATCCCTGCGAGGCCGTCGTCGGCCGCGTTGAGCGACGCCTTCAACATGCGCAACGCGAGTGGGCTGAAGTCGAGCATCTCGCGGCACCACGAGACCGTCTCCTCCTCGAGCTCGGCGAGGGGGACGACCGTGTTCACGAGACCCATGTCGAGCGCCTGCTGCGCGTCGTACTGGCGGCACAGGAACCAGATCTCTCGCGCCTTCTTCTGACCGACGGACCGAGCGAGCAACCCGGATCCGTAGCCACCGTCGAACGAACCTACCTTCGGCCCGGTCTGGCCGAACTTCGCGTTGTCGGCCGCGATCGTGAGGTCGCACACGACGTGCAACACGTGACCACCACCGATCGCGTACCCCGCGACCATCGCCACCACCGGCTTCGGCAGGCGTCGGATCTGGATCTGGAGGTCGAGCACGTTGAGGCGACCGATGCCGTCGTCGCCCACGTAGCCGTCGTCACCCCGGATGCGCTGGTCGCCGCCCGAGCAGAACGCATCGGGTCCCTCTCCGGTGAGGACGATCACGCCGACAGCGGTGTCGTTGCGGGCCAGCTCGAACGCGGCCTGCAACTCGAAGAGGGTCTGCGGTCGGAAGGCGTTGCGGACCTCGGGCCGGCAGATGGTGATCTTGGCGATGCCGTCGGCCGTCTCGTACCGGATGTCGCCGTAGCCGGGATCCGTATCGGGTGCGGTCCAGCTCGCGCCGGGTCGGATGGGGTTTTCCACTGGGGCTCCGATGTTGGGAGTGATCGCTCCTACGGTTACGGTAGCCAGCCATGGAACGGTCGGGCGACTCGCGTCCCACGAGAGCGACCGGGGGAGAGATCGCGGCTGAGGTCGACGAGATCCGGCGGGCCTGGGCCGCCGGCGAGCCCGTCGTGGTGGCGACCTCGGGCACGACCGGCGAGCGTCGACTCGTCGAACACGGGCGCGGGTCGGTCGAGGCGTCGTGTCGCGCGGTCAGCGGGGCGTTGGGTGTCGATGCCGGGCGCGACCGCTGGCTCCTCTGCGTCCCGGTCCGCTTCGTGGCCGGACGGGCGATCGTGCTCCGCGGGCTGCTGACGGGAACGCCGGTCACGGTCCACGAGCGATTCGATGTCGACGCCGTCGGCGCCGCCGCAGGCGACTGCACGCTCGTGTCGCTGGTCCCCACCCAACTGCTCCGCCTTCTCGACGCGCGTGCACCGGTCGATCGCTTCCGTGCCGTGCTCCTCGGTGGCGGTCCCGTCCCCACCGGCCTCGTGGAGCGCGCGGCCGGGGCCGGGGTCAATCTGCACACGACCTACGGCCTCACCGAGACGTTCGGCGGCTGTGTGCACGACGGCCGTCCCCTCGACGGTGTGGCGATCCGCGTTGAACCCGGCTCGGGAGAGGTCCTCGTGCACGGCCCGGTGCTCATGCGCGGGTACGTCGACGACACCGAGGCCACCCGCGCGGCATTCACCGCCGACGGTTGGCTGCGCACCGGCGACGTCGGCCGGTTCTCGGCCGACGGTCGCATCGAGATCGTCGACCGGTTGAAGGACCTCGTGATCAGCGGTGGTGTGAACGTGAGCCCGACCGCGGTCGAACGCGTGCTGCAGACGCATCCCTCGCTCGCCGACGTCTGCGTTGTCGGTGCCCCGGATCCCGAATGGGGTGAGCGGGTCGTCGCCTACGCCGTGATCGGCGACGGGTGCGACGTGCCGTCGGTCGACGACCTGTGCGCGTTCGCTCGCGATCGTCTCGCGCCGGCCGAGCTGCCCCGGGAACTTCGGATCATCGCCGAGATCCCCCGCACTCCGAATGGCAAACCGCTCCGGCGCCAGCTGCG
>JBBQMI010000065.1:0-7461 GCA_038328825.1 Acidimicrobiia bacterium
TCGACCACCTGCAGGGTCTCGGGTTTTTCCGCCCGTTGTTCGCACCGGGACGTGACATCCACATCTGGGGTCCGACGTCGCCGGTGCAGCACCTCGCCGAGCGCATCGCGATGTACCTCTCGCCGCCGCTGTTCCCGGTGAGCCTCGACGACATCCCGTCGAACCTCATCTTCCACGATGCCCCCGGCGAGCCGATCGCGATCGGATCGGCCACGGTGTGCGCGGCGAAAGTCACGCACCAGGGACCCACCGTGGGCTACCGGATCGAGGAGAACGGGCATGTCTTCGTGTACGTCCCCGACCACGAACCCTCGCTCGGATCCGACCTGGCGTCGGTGCCGTCGGAGTGGATGAGCGGGTACGCGATCGCCCGAGATGCCGACGTGCTGTTGCACGACGCGCAGTACCGCGATCATGAGTACGGCAACCACGTGGGGTGGGGCCACTCGAGCATCGGGGCAACCATGGAGTTCGCCCGCAAGACCGACGTCGACAACCTCGTGCTGTTCCACCACGACCCGTACCACTCCGACGACGAGCTCGAGGCGCTCCTCGTCGAGGCGCAAGGCAAGTGGCCGGGCAGAGAGGAACACGTCTGCCTCGCCTACGAGGGCATGACGATCGTGCTCGACGGTGAGGAACCCCGATTCCCATGACCGATGCCACCTGGAGCGAGCGCGACATCCCCGATCAGACGGGACGCGTAGTGATCATCACCGGGGCCAACAGCGGCATCGGTTTCGATGCGGCTCGCGCCCTCGCCGAGCACGGGGCGTGTGTCGTGCTCGCGTGTCGGACCCGCACGAAGGCCGAAGACGCACGGCAGCGAATGCTGAGCACCGCGCCGAATGCCGTGATCGACCTCGTCGACCTCGACCTCTCCGACCTCACCTCGGTACACGATGCGGCGGCGCAGGTCACCTGCGACTACGAGCGCATCGACCTCCTGATCGACAACGCGGGGGTGATGGCGATGCCGAACCAGCGCACAGCCGATGGATTCGAGATGCAGTTCGGCACGAACCATCTCGGGCACTTCGCGTTCACCGGTCTCGTCCTCCCGAACCTCACATCGGTCGACGGATCGCGGGTCGTGATCGTGAGCAGCGGCGCGCACAAGTTCGGTGCGATCAACTTCGACGATCTCAACTGGGAGCAGACGTACAAGCCGTGGCGCGCGTACGGCCAGAGCAAGCTCGCCAACCTCCTGTTCGCGTACGAGCTGCAACGCCGCCTCGTGCTCGCCGGGGTCCCGACGATCGCGGTGGCGTGCCATCCCGGCGGGGCCCGCACCAACCTGGGGAACGCGCCCGCGGGGATCACCGGGAAGCTGATGGAGATGGCACGGCCCGTGATCAACCTGTTCATGCAACCGGCGGAGATGGGCGCGCTGCCGACGCTGCGCGCTGCGGTCGATCTCGGCGTCGAGGGTGGCGAGTACTACGGACCCGACGGCTTCGCCGAGCAGCGGGGTCACCCGGTGCTCGTGGAGTCGAACGCCCGGTCGAAGGACAGGGCCGTCGCCGCCCACCTCTGGACCGTCTCAGAAGAATTGACCGGCGTCCGGTACCCGATCGACCCCGCCACGCCCTGAGCTCCATCCCACCCGCGGGCTTGGGGGGTCAGCGGGGGAGGCCGAGGACGCGCTCGGCGAGGATGTTGCGCATGATGTTCGAGGTCCCGCCCATGATCGTGTACGCCGGTGCGTAGGCGATGCCGAGCGTCACGGCGTCGGAGAGCGTTGCCTCCATGCCGAGGACGGCGGCGACGAAGTCGGCGACCTCGATCTCGTGTTCGGTGCAGAAGCACTTCGTCGCCGCACTGAAGCCCTTCGGTGCCTGACCGAGCACCTCGCGCAACACGAGCAGGCGGCCGAGTCGGTACTTCGTCTCGAGGTGAGCGATCCGTTGGCGAACGAGCGGATCACCACGGTCGGCTCGCTCGAGCGCGAGCTCGTAGAGCGCGCGGTTCGACACCAGCCGGTCGATCCCGCCCCGCTCGTGTTCGAGCTGACGCATCGTCTGCTTGAACGCGGCGCCCTCGTTGCCGACCAGGTTCTCTACCGGGACGCGCACCTCGTGGAAGAACACCTCGCAGAAGTGGCGGCTGCCGGTGAGGTCGGTGATCGGCCGCACCTCGATGCCCGCTGTTCCCATCGGCACGATGATCTCGCTGATGCCCGCGTGCGGGGGACCGTCGCGCTGCGTCCGACAGATCAGGTAGCAGTAGTCGGCCACCGCACCGAAGCTCGTCCAGATCTTCTGGCCGTTGATCACCCATTCGTCGCCGTCGCGTGCTGCGCTCGTCTGCAGTCCGGCGAGGTCGCTCCCCGCGTCGGGCTCGCTCATCCCGATGCACCAGGTCGACTCGCCCGCGAGGATGCCGGGCAGGAACGCATCCTGTTGGTCGGGGCGCCCGTAGTTGATGAGGGTCGGTCCCATCTGACGGTCGGCGAACCACATCGCGCCGATGGGCGCGCCCGCGGCGATGAGCTCCTCGCCCACGATGAGGCGGTCGATCGGCGGGCGGCCGGCACCGCCGGATTCCGCGGGCCAGCTCATGCCGATCCAGCCCCGGGTCGCGAGCTCGCGGGCGAACTCCTTCGAGTACCCGTTGATCCAGCTGTCGGCGTGGCGACCGAACCGTTCGACGGCCGACGCCGCGACGTCCCGTGCCTCTGCGCGCAACTCGATCTGCTCGGGCGTCCAGGTGAACTCCACGAGCCCTCAGTCCTCGGCGCGGTTCGGTGCGCCGACGACCGTGGTGATGCGTCCGGTCGTGACGTCGTAGCGCCAGCCCGTGACCTCGAGGTCGGCGGGAACCAGTGGCGACGATCGCAGGATCTCGACGTCGGCCAGGAGCGAGACGTCGGGATCCGCGATGGCGTGGAGCTCGACGTCGCCGAGCTCGCCGCGCGCGGTCTGAGCGAGCTCCGCTCGCAGTGCTTCGGTGCTCGCAGCCATCGCGCAGTCGGTGTGGTGCATCACCGCCACCCGCGTCACTCCCAGCCCGGCGACGGCGATGGCGACCGAACGCAGCACGTCGTCGGTGACGCGTCCGCCGGCGTTGCGGAGGATCTTCGCGTCGCCGGGAACGAGACCGAGCGCCGCGAGCGGTTCGATCCGGCTGTCGATGCACGTGACGAGGGCGAACTGCCTGGCCGCCTGGGGCTGGAGCTTCGCCAACTGGAAGTCGTCGGCGTAGCGGGCGTTGGCGTCGAGGAGATCGTCGAACATCACGCCAGTCTCGCGGTGCGGAGCAGTCTCGGGCGAACGGCCGGCGAGGTGGGCTCGGGATGCATCAGTGCCCGAGCGACTCTCGGATCCATCCCTGCAGCGGGTCGAGATCGGAATCGGCACCGAACTCCCGAGCCGTTCGCAGAGAACCATCGGTGGCGACAGACGTTGTGGAACGCGCGGAGCGCACCGTCGTGGTGGACGACGATCATGATCGACCAGCCCGCGAACTCCGACGTCACGAAGTCGCCCGGCTCGCGCAGCGCGACCCTGAACCCGACGAGCTGCCACTGGCGTGCCAAACGGCATGCCGTTCCCGCTCGTACGTGTCGGCGTCGTGGTACGCCCGTGCGGGAAGAGTGGAGATCAGCGGTTCGGGCGTCGGGCATTCCGGCATCGGGGGTTCAATCCTGGGGTGAGCAGCCCGGTGGGGATCGCGGGCAGGTGGGCGATCGCGGCGTCGGCGCCCCGGGTGTCGGCGAGGAAGATCAGCCCTTCGTCGAGTCGGAGGGCGAGGCAGGAGGTCACGCCAGGAGACTACGGGCGGGCACCGCCCGCCGGCCGAACTACCGTATGTCGCATGTACATCGGTGTGTTCGCCTTCGCCGCCATCGCCATCGTCTGCATCGTCGTGGGGGCGATCGTGATGAAGCGGAATCGTGACTACGGCAACAGCGAGAGCGACGACGACTTCGATTTCGACGCGTACGAGGGCTTCGACAAGAAGTAGTTCAGCCGGGGCCTACGCCACGGTCGTCCCGTACATCTCCCGGAGTGGGTCGGCGATGAGCTCGAGTCGTTCGCCGTCCGGTCCGCGGAAGTAGAGCGACGTCCCGCTCATGTGGAGGGTCTCGATGCCGGCGGCTTCGAGGTTGGTCCGGAGGTGCTCCCAGCGGTCGGGCGCGACCGAGATCGCGATGTGGTGCAGCCCACCGAGCACCTCCGCGTAGTCGCCGAGTTCGAGGCCGGGGAAGTCGAAGAACGCGAGCAGGTTGCCGTTGCCGATGTCGAAGAAGAAGTGGGTCGAGCCCGTGTAGTCGCGGTTCTCGAAGAGCTCGGTGAGCGGGAACTCCAACACACCCTGGTAGAACTCGATGGTCGCCTCGACGTCGCTCGCGAGCAGCGCAAGGTGGTGCAGCCCGCGCGCAGACGAAGCCGGCCGGTTCCCGGAGTCGTCGAGGTGGCGCTCCCGGAGCGCGGCCCACTCGTCGGTGCGGTCGACGTCGGCGCCGTGTCGGGTCATGCGGGCCTCCTGGGATCGGCAACAGTAACGAGGACGACAGCTTGCCGCCCCGGTGTCGACCAAAGTAGGACGGGCCGACACCGAGTACGACAGAGGAGCGCCGATGCCCGCCAACGACATGCACCCGCTCGAGATGCTGAACGGGGCCGAGGTCGAGGCCGCGGTCGGGATCGCCCGGGCACACCGCGAGCTCCCGGAGAGCGCCCGGTTCGCCTACATCGGCCTCGACGAACCGACCAAGGACGAGCTCACGGGCGCGTTCGACGGCGAGGCGCCGGCGCGCCGGGTGCGCCTGGTGATCGTTCCCGGGCCGACGGCCGACGTGATCGAGGCCGTCGTCGACCTCGGGGCCGGCGCAGTGTGCGCGTGGCGCGAGTGTCCGGACACGCGTCCCGCGCTGCTCTTCGAGGAGTCGATGTACGCGATCCTCGCGGTGCGGGAGGATCCCGACTGGCAGGCCGCCATGCGCCGCCGGGGCATCACCGACTGGGACACCGTGCAGATGGATCCGTGGCCGCCCGGCAACTTCGGCCTCGACCACGAGGTCAACCGCCGCATCAGCCGCGTCATCTTCTACTACCGCGAGGACCCGACCGCGAACGGCTACGCGCGCCCGATCGAGGGCGTGATCGCGTTCGTCGACCTCGGCGCGCGCACCGTGCTCGAGGTCGTCGACCACGGCATCGTCCCGATCCCGCCCGACCTCGGTGCGTATCGCGGTGAGACGGTCGGTCCCGTCCGCGTCGACCTGAAGCCGCTCGAGATCACCCAACCGGAGGGCGCGAGCTTCACCGTCGACGGCAACCTCGTCGAGTGGCAGCGCTGGTCGTTGCGGGTGTCGATGGATCCCTTTGAAGGACTCGTCCTGCACACGATCGGGTACGACGACGGCGGACGCGTGCGTCCGATCCTGCACCGCGCGTCGGTGAGCGAGATGGTCGTCCCCTACGGCGATCCCGGGCCGATGCACGGCTGGAAGAACGCGTTCGACGTCGGCGAGTGGGGGCTCGGCCGGATGGCGAACTCACTCACCCTCGGCTGCGACTGCGTGGGCCTCATCCACTACTTCGACGTGACGTTCGCGACCGAGACCGGAGTGCCCTTCGTTCTCGCCAACGCGATCTGCATGCACGAGGAGGACTACGGGATCCTCTGGAAGCACGCCGACCTGCACGGTGGGACGACCGAGGTCCGCCGGTCGCGCCGCCTGGTGATCAGCTCGATCGCCACGGTCGGCAACTACGAGTACGGCTTCTACTGGTACTTCTACCTCGATGGCACCATCCAGCTCGAGGTGAAGCTCACCGGGATCATGTCGACGATGGCCGTCGCGCCGGGTGAGCGGCCCGAGCACGCGTCGATGATCGCCCCGCAGCTCGCGGCGCCGTACCACCAGCACCTCTTCAACGTCCGCCTCGACGTCGACGTCGACGGTGCGCGCAACACGGTCTACGAAGTCGACGCGACGCCTGGACCCGCCGGTCCCGAGAACCCGCTCGGTAACACGATCGTCACGACCGCGACACCGCTGACCACCGAGCAGCAGGCGCAACGGATGATCGATCCCGCGCGCAGCCGCACCTGGAAGATCGTCAACCCCGACGTGCGCAACGCGGTCGGTGAACCGGTCGCGTACAAGCTCGTGCCCACGGCGACGCCCACGCTGCTCGCGGATCCCGACTCGAGCGTCGGCAAGCGCGCCGCATTCGCGACCCGCAACCTCTGGGTCACGCCCTACCGACCCGACGAACGCCGCGCTGCGGGCGACCACCCGAA
This sequence comes from Acidimicrobiia bacterium, assembly GCA_038328825.1. Taxonomy (GTDB): domain Bacteria; phylum Actinomycetota; class Acidimicrobiia; order IMCC26256; family JANYLB01; genus JANYLB01. The sequence goes on from JBBQMI010000065.1 coordinate 6,256, forward strand.
CCAGCACGTCGGCGGCGACGGCCTCCCGGCGTGGACCGCGGCCGACCGGCCGATCGTCGACACCGACCTCGTCGTCTGGCACACGTTCGGCGTCACCCACATCCCCCGGCCCGAGGACTGGCCCGTGATGCCGGTCGAGTACACGGGCTTCCACCTCGTCCCGTTCGGGTTCTTCGACCGCAACCCCGCCCTCGACGTCGCGCCCACCGACCACTGCGCGACCGAAGACCACTAACACAGCCCTCGTTCTGGTCATCTCCAGCTGTCCTGTGAGCGCCAGAACCTGACCAGAACGGGGGGTTGGTCTCAGGTGGCCACTCGGTCGAGGAGGGCGAGGATCACGGGACCGTAGGTGGGGGCGGTGGCCCAGGTGCCGGTGAGGGAGTACCAGGTCGGGCAGCAGCCCCTCACGCCGAGCTTGTCGAGATGGCGGACGGCCGGGTGAGCGAGGCGGGCCTCGGTCATGGTCGGGTCGGCGTACAACCGCAGGAGCTGGATCTGGGCGCGGACCCCTTCGCGCGCGTCGGCGAAGCGGTCGCCGTGGCTGCAGCTGTCGCAGGCCCCGATCCCGGCGAAGTTGTGATCGGCGACACCGACCTGGCCGCTCCCGGGGAACGAGAAGTAGCCGGTCTCGACGATCGACTGCACGAACGCGACGTCGCCCCGCACGTGTTCGTCGCGTCCCTCGGTGAGGTAGTCGTCGATGAGCTCGGCGATGTCGACGTCGAGGTTCGGGGTCGAACCCGTGGAGCGGTACCACGCGAGCAGCTGCGGTGCGGTGAGCACGGGATCTCCGAGGATCGGGGTTCCCGGACGGGTGACTTCGGGGAGATACTGCTCGAGTACGGCGGTCGCGGCGCGCGCAGACTCGTCGGCCCGGGCGAGGTCGTCGGCCGTCTCGGCGAGCTGCGCGTCGAGCTCGCCGACGTCCTGACTCACGGACGCGCGCCGGGTCGACACGTCGCCGAGCCGGACGGCGAGCGTGTCGCGTCGGGAGCGGGCGACGTCGGCTCGCGTCGCCTGGGCTGCATCGGCCCGTTGCAGCATCTCCGCCCCGAAGCCGAACGACTTCGCACTCGTCGCCGTCGCGAGCAGCTCGACCACCCGCGACGCTCCGTGGTGCTTGTAGGCCTCGAGCGCCAGTTGTCGCATGTGGTCCTTCGCGGCGTCGAGATCGGCGACTGCCCGTTGGAGTTGCGCCGAGAC
>JBBQMI010000066.1:0-7359 GCA_038328825.1 Acidimicrobiia bacterium
CAGCGCCGCGATCACCACTCCGGCGAGGGTGACGTTCACCTGGTCGATGCTGTTGCGGCTCAACTGCTTCAGCCCGATCTGGACGGTGCGGTACTTGTCGTCCTCGGTGACGAGCAGCGGCCAGAGGTACTGGTTCCAGGCACCGAGGAACGCGAACACCGCGAGCGCGGCGACGGCGGGCCGGGCCAGCGGCACCGCGACCCGCGTCATGAAACGGAGGTGGCCGTAGCCGTCGAGCGCGGCCGCGTCGCGCAGGTCGTGCGGCACCTGGAGGAACGCCTGGCGGAGCAGGAACGCGCCGAAGCCGGTGGCGAGGAACGGCACCGCGAGACCCTGGTACGAGTTGTACCAACCGATGTCGCTGATCGTCGTGAGGTTGGTGATGATCGTGATCTCGAACGGCACCATCAGCGTGGCGAGGAACACCGCGAAGATCGTGCGTTTGAGCGGGAACTCGAGGAAGGCGAATGCGTACGCCGCGAGGATCGCGGTGCACACCTGGCCGATGGTGATGATCGCGGTGACGATTGCGCTGTTGACGAGATACGTCGACATGTTGCCGACGTTCCACGCCCGGCTGTAGCTGTCCCACTGCGGATCCCTCGGGAAGAACGTCGGCGGGCGCGACGTGATCTGCTGGGGGGTGAGCAGCGAGTTCACCACCGTGATGTAGAGCGGGAACACGATGATGAACGCCAGCACGGTCAACAAGCCGTAGCGCAGGATCCGCCGACCGAGGCTGCGCTCCCCTCGGTTCGCCTTCACCGGCGGAACGGGCTCGGGCGGAGAAGGCTCAGGCATAGTGGACCCGCCGTTCGAGCACGCGCACCTGGATGAGCGTGAGCACGAGCGTGATGGAGAAGAGGGCGACCGCGAGCACCGCGGCCTTGCCGTCGTTGTTCTGCTGCCGCAGCGCCGTGACGATGGAGTAGGTGAGCACGTTCGTGCGCTTCAACGGGCCGCCCTGGGTCAACAGGTCGATCTGGCCGAACGTCTGGAACGCGAAGATGGAGCCGACGACAACAGCGAAGAAGATCGTCGGTGAGAGCAACGGCAACGTCACCTGCCAGAACCGCCGTGTGGGCGTCGCGCCGTCGACGCGAGCGGCTTCGTAGAGGTCCTCGGGGATGGTCTGGAGCCCCGACGACATGAGGATGAACGTGAGGCCGAGGGTTTGCCAGATGGTGACGATGGCGACTGCGGGGAGCGCGAGATCGGGGTTGTCGAGGATCGGCGGTCTGGGATCGATCCCGAGCCACGGGAGCAGTCCGACGACGGGGTTGAAGAGCGTGCCGAAGATCACCGACGCGACCGCGACCGACGTCGCCACCGTCGACGAGAAGATCGTGCGGTAGATGCCGACGCCGCGGAGTTGGCGATGGGCGAGCACCGCAAGCCCGAGACCGAGCACGATGCCGGTGGGCACGGTCATGATCGCGAACGCGATGGTGGTCTTCAGGCTGTTGAGGAACTCGCTGGAGGAGAGCACCTCGGAGTACTGGTCGAAACCCACGTACGTCTTCGGCAGGCCCGGGAACGGCGGCGTGCGGAACAAGCCGAGGTAGAAGTTCTTGAAGAACGGATAGAAGACGAACACCGCGAAGATCGCGAGCGACGGCAGGAGCAGGAAGTACGCCAACGACATCTCGCGGACGCGCCGCTGCCGCGAGATCATGCGTCGATCCGGAACTCGGTGGCGGCGTCGAACACGTGCAGCTGGGCCGGATCGGCCGACAAGCGGACCGTCGAGTCCGCGGCGGGCACAGCTTCGTCGGACTGGATGCGAACGATCACCATCTGGCCGTCGTCGAGCCGGCAGATCACGTGACGTTCGTGACCGAGCGACTCGACGACCGCCACGGTCGCGGGCAACGGGCCCTCCACACCGATCTCGAGGTGCTCGGGGCGCACCCCCAGAACGACAGCATCGGCCCCGGAGGTCCTGACCGCCGCCGCGAGCGGCCCGGGGAGCGGGACGGGGCTCCCCGCGACCATGACGGTGTCACCCACGACCTCGCCGGTGACGGTGTTCATGGGTGGGCTTCCGATGAAGCGGGCGACGAACACGTTCGCGGGGCGGTCGTAGACCTCCTGCGGCGGGCCGACCTGCTGGAGGCGGCCCTCGTTCATGATCGCGATGCGGTCGCCCATCGTCATCGCCTCGACCTGGTCGTGGGTGACGTAGACGAACGTCGCCGCGAGCCGCCGCTGCAGCTCGCTGAGCTCGGCGCGGGTCTGCACGCGCAGCTTGGCGTCGAGGTTCGACAGCGGCTCGTCCATGAGGAACGCCGTCGGCCGACGCACGATCGCCCGGGCCAGCGCGACGCGCTGGCGTTGCCCACCGGAGAGCTGGGCCGGCTTGCGGTCGAGCAGGCCCTCGAGGCCGAGCGAGCGCGCCGCCTCGGCGACGAGCCCGTCGCGCTCGCCCTTGGGGACCTTCCGCGACTTCAGCGGGAACTCGATGTTCCGCCGCACCGTCATGTGCGGGTAGAGCGCGTAGCTCTGGAAGACCATCGCGACGTCCCGGTCCTTGGCCTCGACGTTGGTCATGTCGCCGTGGACACCGATCTCGATGGTGCCCTCCGACACCTCCTCGAGCCCGGCGAGCATCCGCAGCGCGGTCGACTTCCCGCAGCCCGACGGACCGAGCAGCACCAGGAACTCCTGATCGGCCACCTCGAGGTTGAGGTCGTCGACGGCCACGACGTCGTCGAACCGTTTCGTGACCCCGACGAACGCCACTCGTCCCATCGACGCGCAGGCTAGGCGCGGGCGATCGTGCGGGCCTCGGACCCCGTGACGCCCGGGTGAACGGGCGACCAACAGTCGGCTGTGGGCCCAGCTCCCGGGCCGTGGGGCTCGGAGCCGGCGGGCTATCGGGCGGCGGCGGGGAGCACGATCGGAGCCAGGGTCGCGAGCGCCACCCGCGCCCGTTCGAGGCCGAGGGTCGCGACGCGTGCATCGACGGCATCGCGCAACGCCGCGAGCTGAGCGACGTAGGCGAGGCTGTCGGCGGCGTCCATCTCCATCACCGGGAACATCGAGTGGAGCGCGAGATCGAGGAGCGGGCGTACGTCGGCGTCGTCGACGCGTGCGGCGAGGTCGACGGCGGCGACGAGACTCGGGTTCGTCACCCCGACCGACGCGAGGCCACCGAGGAGCGCCGACTCCGCGGCGCGGCGGCCCGCCATCGCCAACGCGGTCGACGATGCGCCCCGGTCGTCGCGCACCGCGAGCGCCTGCTCATAGCCACGGTCGAGGTCGTGGACGTAGAGCAGCGTCAGGTACGGCGGCAACAGCTGGGTGTACAGCTCGTCGCGCCACATCTCGACCTGTTCGGGACCGCGCCACACGACTCCCGTCCGGAGCCGGTGCAGCAGGCGGATCTGGCGCGGCGTGAGCCTCGGGAACCGCACCGGGACCTCGGGTTGGTAGAGCAGCGGCGCCAGCTCGAGGAACGCTCCGACCACCGGGCGCATCTCCGAACGGAAGGCCAGCTCGGGGTTGATCTCCATCCCGTGCTCGAAGCGTCGGAACTCGACCGTGGCGGCGTCGAAGTGAACCGCGCCGGATGCGTCGGCGCGCCGATCGGCCGGCGAGTCGGCGAGCACGAGCAGGTCGACATCGCTCGCGGCGGTGCCGAGACCCTCGGCCAACGAACCCACGAGGAGCACCGAGACGGTGGTCGGATCGATGACGAGCGACGCGACGAGCGCGTCGAGGTCGAGTCCCGAGTCGGCGATGGCCGCGAGCACGTCGGCCTCGCGACTCAACCCGTGGGGGTGCTTCTCGGGCGGTGCGGCCGCGTCAGCGGCCCGCGAGCGCGTACGCCTCCTCGATCACAGCGAACGCACTCGCGGCTTCTTCGAGATCTTCGTCGGAATGGGTCCGCATCACGCTCAACCGCAGGAGCCCGCGTCCGGGCTTCACGGCAGGCGCGACCACCGGGTTGCAGAACACACCCCGGTTCCAGAGGAGCCGCCAGGCGTGGCCGGTGGCGGCGTCGGAACCGATCTCGACGGTGAGGATCGCGCTGTCGGAGTGACCGACGGTCACGCCCTGCTTCACGAGCAGCTCCCGCAGGTACTCGGCCCGGCCGCGCACCTCGCCCGGCCAGTGCGGGTGCTCGATGAGTAGACGCAAGGAAGACATCGCGGCGCCGAGCGAACCCGGCGTGTTGCTCGCGGTGAAGAGGAACGGCCGCGAGGTCATCTTCAGCCACTCGATCGTCGCCCGGTCGCCGGCGACCGCACCACCGCACGTTCCCAGACTCTTCGAGAACGTGAGGGAGATGAGATCCATCCGACGCAGCACGCTCTGCGCCTCGGCCGCGCCGACGCCCGTCGGGCCGAGCACGCCGAGACCATGGGCTTCGTCGTCGATGAGCACGACACCGTGCTCCTCGCAGAGGTCGGCGAGCGCAGCGAGGGGCGCGGCATCGCCGCGCATCGAGTACACGCCGTCGACGAGGCAGGCCGAAGGGCGACCATCGCCGCTCTCGAGCAGTCGCGCGAGGTGCTCGACGTCGTTGTGGTCGAACCGGCGCAGGCGCGCACCCGAGAGCAGCACGCCGTCGAGGATCGACGCATGCGCTTCCTCGTCGGTGAGGGCGTGGTCGCCGCGCTGGAGCAGTCCACTGATCGCGCCGAGGTTCGCGGCGTACCCGGTGGAGAACACGAGTGCGGCCTCCTGGCCGGTGAAGCCGGCGATGAGCTCCTCGAGCTCCTCGTGCGCCACGGTGTGACCGTTGAGCATCCGGGAGCCGGTGGAGCCGGCGCCCCAACGGCGTGCCGCCTCGCACGTGGCGTCGATGACGCGCTCGTCGTCGGCGAGGCCGAGGTAGTTGTTCGAGCCGAGGTTGATCATCTCCCGGCCCTGGAACCGCGTCCGGGGCCGGCTGGCACCCTCGGCGGCATGGAAGTACGGGAAGCGGTTGATCGACCGCATCATGTCCACCTCGGCGACGAGCTCAGCGCCGTCGAACCGATCGAAGAGGGCCTTGCGCCCGGGCGGCATCGCGGGTCCTTCCATCACGTCGGACGCGAAACGTAACCCGCGCCACTCCAGCGAACAACGAACCCCGACCCAGGGGAGATCATGATTCTCGCGCTACCGGCCCTGCCAGTCGGGTACCCGCCGTTCCCGTGCCGCGGTCATGCCCTCGGCGGCGTCGGCCGTCGCCGCGGCGACCCGGCGCATCGTCTCGCCCATCCGCACGGCGTCGGTCCACGGGAGGTTCGGACCGCGGGCGGCCATCTCCTTGATCGCCCGCGCCGCGAGCGGGGCGCCCTGCAGCAGGCGTGCCGCGAGGGTCCGGGCCTCGGTCATGAGGTCGTCGTGGGCGACGACCCGCCAGGCCAGACCGATCTCGCGCGCGCGGTGGGCGTCGATCGGGTCGCCGGTGAGAAGCAGTTCCATCGCGTCGGCCCAGCGCAGCCGCTCCGCGAGCCGCATGGCCCCGACGACGGTCGGGACGCCGAGCCGGACCTCGGGCATCCCGAACGTGGCCCGGTCGCTCGAGATCAGGAAGTCGCAGCGGCCCGCGGCGGTGAGGCCGTAGCCGATGCAGGGGCCGTTCACCGCCGCGATCGTCGGCTTCCAGATCTCGAGACCGCTCTCGAACGAGTTCACCGTGGGGATCTCCCAGAACGAGCCCGGCCACGTTCCGGCCGAGCCGGCACCGTCGCGCATGTCGGCTCCCGCACAGAACGCCCGTCCGGCACCCGTCACGATCCCGACCCACGCCTCCTCGTCGTCACGGAAGCGCTCCCACGCGGCGTTGAAGTCCTGGCGCAGCTCACCGTTGATGGCGTTGAGCACCTCGGGCCGGTTGTAGGTGATCGTGGCGACGTGACCGTCGCGCTCGTAGAGCACGGCGCCCGTCATCTGCTGCCTGCCATCAATGGTTCTCCCCGGATCGGATGCGGGTCGCTATTCTGCGTGAAGTCAGAGTCCTCGGTGCCGGTGAGCGCGGAGGTGGTGCAGTGACCGCATCCGACAGTGCCCTTCGAGCCCGCCTGCTCGACTACACCGAGCGGTTCGGGTCCCGTGCGCTCGAGTCACTCGAGCGCATCGTCGCCCGCGGCTCGATCGTGCCCAACGATCGGTTCCTCCCCACGGAAGGCGTCCCGTGGATCGAGCACCTCGAGGCGAACTGGAAGGTCATCCGCCGCGAGCTCGAGGCCGTGCTCGTCGACCGCGCGATGCTGCCCAACTTCCAGGACATCTCGACCGACCAGCGCTACCTCACCGAGGGCGACGACTGGAAGACTTGTTTCCTCTACGGCTTCGGGTTCCGTTCGGAACCGAACTGCGCCCGCTGCCCCGAGACCGCGGCGCTGGTCGAGGCCATCCCCGACATGCAGACCGCGTTCTTCTCGATCCTCGCTCCGGGCAAGCACATCCCCGAGCACCGTGGTCCGTACAAGGGTCTGCTGCGGTACCACCTCGGCCTCAAGATCCCCGAGCCGCACGAGCAGTGTCGAATCGAGGTGGGCGGTGAGGTCCGGCACTGGGAGGAGGGCCGGAGCCTGCTGTTCGACGACACGTACCTCCACGAGGCGTGGAACGACTCCGACGAGGTCCGGGTGGTGCTGTTCGTCGACGTGGTGCGGCCGGTCCGCGCTCCCGCCGATCTCCTCAACCGGGCAGTGATCGCGGCCATCAAGTGGTCGCCCTACGTCGGCGACGCCAAGCGCCGCCACCTCGACTGGGAGGCCCGCTTCGAAAACCTCCGCAACCGCGACTGAACCACCGTCGGCGGAACCGGGGTTGACATCCCGACCGCTAACGATATATCGTGATGGCACACAACCAGTCAAGAACGGAAAGGAGTCGCACCGATGCGACGATTCGACAGAGAGAACTTCATGGAAGGCGGCTTCGATCCACGTGACGGCCGCATCCACCGTCACCTGCCCGACGGGGGTCACGGTGGTCACCGCCGGGGTCGCCGCGGTCGTCCCGGCGCCAACCGCGCCCGACGTGGCGACGTCCGCAACGCCGCGCTCACCCTGCTGGCCGAGCGCCCGATGCACGGCTACGAGATCATCCAGGAACTGGAGAGTCGCAGTGGCGGAGTGTGGAAGCCGAGCCCCGGCTCGGTGTACCCGACGCTCCAGCTGCTCACCGACGAAGGCCTCGTGACCGCGGCGGAGATCGACGGTCGGCGCGTCTTCACCCTCACCGAGACCGGCACCGCCCAGGTGACGGCCCGGGCCGAGGAGGGCGGCGTGCCGCCGTGGGTCGAGATGGCCGACGACGCCGGCGAGCCGATGCAGCGGATGGGCCGGGCAATGCGCTCGGTCATGATCGCCTCGAAGCAGCTGCTCCGAGAAGGCTCGGCGACGCAACAGCAGC
>JBBQMI010000067.1:0-7343 GCA_038328825.1 Acidimicrobiia bacterium
GATGTCGACGGTGCTGAACCCGTCGCCCGACGCCTGGAGCAGCACGAAGCACGTGCTGCCGCGGTTCTCGCCCGGGTCGGTCGGGGCGTGGAGCCCACCGACGGTCCAGTCGTGCACCTTCAGCGCGTTGTCGTACACACACCTCCGGGTCAGGTCGGAGCCACACGCCTTCGCCGCCTGTGCGAACAACAGCCACGCCGACCAGGCCTGGACGCCCAGCGCTGCCTTCGTCTTCGCGTCGGGCTTGTACTTCGCGAACGCATCGAGGTACTGCTGGGTCGCGGGGTTCTTCGCCGCGTCTTCGAAGGGAGCGAAGCTGCTCGGCATGTAGGTGTTCGCGATCGCGGCGCCGCCGACGTCGGTCAGCTTGGCGTCGTAGTGGTTCACATCGGTCCGGATCCACTTCACCGAGAAGGCGGCGTTCTGCATCTCCTGCTGGAACTTCGCGAGGTTCTCGGGCTCACCGACCCAGATGATGCCCTCGACGCCCTTGTCCTTCATCGCCTGAACGTAGGGTGCCCATGTGGTCGGTCCTGCGGCCGGGTACTGGTCGTTGTAGACGATGTCCCAGCCGCGGCTCGTGACCGCCTCCTCGGCCTGCTTCGCGACGGTCACGGTCGTCGGCAGGTTCCCGGTGAGGATCCCGACGTGCTTCGTCGTGGCCGGGAACTGCTTCCCGATCCAGTTGTACTCGCCCACGAACAGCTTGCCGAGCGGGTTCGGAAGTGGCTGGACCAGGAGGTCCGCGCCGCGAGCCTCCGCAGTCACGACGTAGCCGGCGATGTCGGGGAGCAGGCACTTCAGTCGCTCCTCGACGCCCGAGTTGTCGAAGACGGCGCCTCCTCCGACGAGGAAGAAGTCCTGGGCACAGGCTTCGAGCATCTTCGGCTTGACGTTCGTGAGCGCGGAGTCGTGCTCGTTGACGACGATCTTGCGGCCGTTGATCCCGCCGGCGTCGTTGCACCACTTGCTGAAGACCTCGGCGGTGTCGAACAGCTCCTGGTCGAGTCCGGGTCGACCCGCGAACCCGGGATCGGCGAAGGTGCCGACCGTGATGTCGGAGTCGGTCACACCCTGCGCGGTCGCTCCGGTGGCATCGCCGGCCTGGCAGACGTTGGTGAGGCTGCCGAACGCGCCCGCTGACGCTTGCGTTGCGCCGGTCGTGCTCGTGCTCGACCCGGAGTCGTCGGCTTTGCCCGAGTCCCCTGAGCGACCGCACCCGGCCGCCAGGACGGCGACACACAGCGCCGCGACGACCCAACGATTGCGCCCCATGGTTTCCCCCCGGTGGTCGCGCGCGGACTGGAGGCCACGATGACCGCCGCGAACGGGTTTGGCAAGGAGTGGGGCGGATCGCTACGGAGCGACGAACTGCGGGGTCGCGACTGCGGCGAGGAGTGCGGCCTGCATCGCGCGGGCGCTCGGGTAACGCTCGAGCGGGTCCTTGGCCATGGCGCGTGCGACGGCGATCGCGAGCGCGTCGGGGATGTCGTCGCGGAGCACAGGAGGCACCGGCGCCTCCTGGTGGGCGATCGCCAGTTCGACGAGGTTCGTCGCCGAGTAGGGGAGCCCGCCAGTGAGCATCTGGAAGAGCACGATGCCGACCGAGTACAGATCGCTCGACGGTGTGGTGCGCCGGCCCCGGGACTGCTCGGGTGCGAGGTACATCGGCGTGCCGAGGACCTGGCCGGGCCGGGTGATCCCGCCGGTGACGTCGTGGATGCTCTTCGCCAGCCCGAAGTCGGCGAGCTTGATCGTGGTCGCGTCGACGAAGAGGACGTTGCTCGGCTTCACGTCGCGGTGGAGCCAGCCCAGGTCGTGCGCAGCCGAAAGCGCGTCGAGCATCTGGGCCGAGATCGCGACGGACTCATCCGCCGACAGCGGGCCGCGCGCCTTCATCACCTCGGCGAGGTTCGGGCCGCGGACCAGCTCCATCACGAGGAACGGACGTGATCCCTCTTCGCCGGCGTCGTAGATCGTGACGACGTGCGGGTGGACGAAGCTCGCCGCCGCGTGGGCCTCCCGGACGAACCGGGCCCGGCCCTCGGCGTCGGCGGCGTCGGACCGGAGGAACTTGATGGCGACGTCGCGGCCGAGCATCGCGTCGTAGGCCTCGACGACCCGGGCCATCGAGCCCGTTCCGAGCATCGCCCGGAGCTCGTAGCGGGAGCTCAGCACCGTCGGCATCTCGCAGACGGTACTGATCGGCGCGCTCCGAGTGAGGGACCGCCTCGGCTCAGCCCGAGCGAGGAACGGGTCGGGTGGCCGGAGACGTGCTGACCACCCGGGACGCGAGCATCGCGGCGACGTTGAGGGCGGCGTGCGCGACGACGGGTGTGAGCACACTGCGTGAGCGGAGTCTCAGCCCGGCGAAGGCGGCGCCGGCGGCCGCGGTCGCGACCACCACACCGGCCACGATCCCGGTCCGGCCGACGCGTTGCCGGCGGAACGGACCGGTTCCGTCGTCGGCGGTCGGCACCGGCTCCGGTCCGAGGGACTCCAGCGTCGGGAGGACGTGCCACAGCCCGAAGAGCACCGAGCTGATCGCGACCGCGACGTTGCGCGACCGGCCCCGGCCGAACAGACCGAGCAGGGCGGCCCGGAACACCAGCTCCTCGCCGAGCGCGGTCGCGAGCGGGATGCGCAAGAGCGTGTGGTACGTGAGCTCGGCTGTCGAGTGGGCGCGGACCTCCTCGTCGACGAAGAACCGGCGCGTCACCGGGAAGACGGCACCGGCGACCACGACGGCCGTCGCACCGGCGGCGACGAGGAGCCCGGTCCTGATCCCGGTGGCGGCGGCGTCGGGCGCGAGGCCGAGGGCGTCGATGCCGACGCCGGTGCGGTGCGTGAGCACGAGCAGGACACCCGATGCCGCGAGGTTGGCGGGCAGGTGGGTCGCCTGCGGGAGGTGGCGATTCAACACCACGTTGTACGCCGCGGTGAGGACCACGGCACCCAGTTCGGGGAGGTCGGGTGCGCGGGTCATCGACGAGATCCTCGCGTCCCCGGGCGATCGACGGGTGATCGGGGTCAGAGGGTCCCGAAGGCGGTGGCGATCAGGGCCCGGAGGCGCTCGCCGCCGCCGACGATCTGCTCGACGCATTCGCGCTGGTCGGGTGTGAGCTCCTCCGACTCGAGGAGACGACCGAACCCGAGGATCGCGTTGAGCGGCCCCCGCAGGTCGTGGTCGAGACGGGCCAACTCACTCGACCCGAGCGTCACGCCCGGGGCCCGACTGCTCACGGTTCGAACCGGTAGCCGAAACCACGCACGGTGGTGATCCAGCGGGACTGGTCAGCCTCGACGCCGAGCTTGCGGCGGATGCGGCGGACGTGCTCCGTGACCGTCGACTCCTGCTGCCAGGCGCTCGAGGATCCCCACACCCGTTGCAGGAGCTGCGCGCGGGAGAAGGCCTGTCGCGGCGCCGACGCGAGGAACTCGAGCAGGTCGAACTCACGGGCGGTGAGCTCCACGGGGGTGCCGCCGAGGAGGGCCTGGCGGCTCGCGGTGTCGATCGTCAGCTCGTCGAACTCCAGCAACGACGGCCGCGTCCGGGCGCCGCTGCGCCGGAGGAGCGAGCGGACCCGCGCCGCGAGCTCACGGGGATAGAAGGGCTTCACGACGTAGTCGTCGGCGCCCGACTCGAGGCCGGCGACGCGGTCGGCCTCGTCGCTGCGTCCGCTGAGCATGATCACGGGAACGTCGCCCACGACCCGGAGTTGGCGCAGCAGGTCGAGGCCACTCAGGTCGGGGAGACTCACGTCGAGCACGACGAGGTCCCACGAGGTCCGGTCGAACGCCGCCAGTGCGAGGGCCGCGTCGGGCGCTTCCTCGACCCGCAGTCCCTCACGCTCGAGCGCCCTGCGTACGAGGAGCCGAACCGCGTCGTCGTCGTCCACGACGAGGACGCGCGCCATCGAAGTACCGGATTGACCCTCTCGCGGCGCGGAGATGCGCGCCGGGCTCGCTGATCCCAATGGATGTCCACTCCGCCGTGGGTGACTACGTCCCTAGCGTCGGCCGGTTCGGACTCGCGCTTGAGCATTCCACGAACCACGCGAACGGAACGGTTTTACCCAGGAACACGGGTCTGAGCTCGACCCCACCGGCCGTTTGTCGCGATCCGAGCGGATGCCGCTCGCTTCGTGACGAACGGAACGACCTTTCGGTCAACTCGCCGGCAGGATGATGGTCTGGTACTCGGTGTAGGGGTCGATGCCCTCCGGGCCGAGCTCGCGGCCGAGGCCCGACTCCTTGAACCCGCCGAACGGGGCCCGGAAGTCGAGGATCATCGACGAGTTCACCGCGACCACACCGGTGCGGACCCGTGCGCCGACCTCGGCGCCGTGCTCGGCGTCGGCCGTCCACACCGAGCCGCAGAGGCCGTAGTTGGAGTCGTTGGCGATGCGCACGGCGTCGTCTTCGGTGTCGTAGGGGATCACCGACAGGACGGGGCCGAAGATCTCCTCGCGGGCGATCTGCATGTCGTTGTCGACATCGGCGAACACCGTGGGCTCGATGTACCAGCCGTTCGGCTGGTCCGACGGGCGACCGCCTCCGGTGACGACGCGGGCGCCGTCGGCCTTGCCGGCCTCGAGGAACCCCTCGACGCGATCGCGCTGGCGCCGGGCGACGAGCGGGCCGACCTGGGTGACCGGGTCGAGCGGGTCACCGACCGCGAGCGCACCGACCGCCGAGCCGAGCGCCTCGACGACCTCTTCGTAGCGCGAGCGGGGAGCGAGGATGCGCGACTGCGCACCGCAGACCTGACCGTTGTTCATGAGGCCCGACTGCACCATCTCGCCGAGGAGCGCGTCGTCGAGCTGCACGTCGTCGAGCACGATCGCCGCCGACTTCCCACCGAGCTCGAGCGTGACCCGCTTGAGCTGCTCGCCGCAGACCGAAGCGATGTGCTTGCCGACGGCGGTGCTGCCGGTGAAGCTCACCTTGTCGATGCCGGGGTGGCGCAGGATGTACTCCGCGTTCTCGCGGCCCGACGGCACGATGTTGATCACGCCGGGCGGGATGTCGGCCTCGATCACCGCCTCGGCGAAGAGGTACGAGTCGAGCGGGGTCTCGGGAGCGGGCTTGAGCACGATCGGCACCCCGGCGGCCATGGCCGGGCCGAGCTTCAGGGCGATGATGAAGAGCGGGACGTTCCACGGGATGATCCCGGCGGCCACGCCGACCGGCTGCTTGCGGATCTGGAGGCGGCCGCCGAGGGCGCCGGCACGCTCCTGCACGAACGGGTAGCTGGTGACGAGATCGGCGTAGGTGTCGAGCACCATCGTCGACGAGAACACCTGGCCCATGATCGACCAGCTCTTCGGAGATCCGTTCTCGCTCGAGATCACGTCGGCGATCTCGGCCGAACGGGCCTGCAACGCGGCCGACAGGCGCGTGAGCGCGGCTCCGCGCTCCTCGGGGCTCATCCGGGGCCACGGGCCGTTGTCGAAGGCGTCGCGAGCGGCGGCGACGGCCTTGTCGATGTCGGCAGGGGAGGCGTCGGGCACCTGGCCGATGACCTGCTCCGTGTGCGGGGAGACGACGTCGATGATCACGTCGGTCTCGGGCTTCACGAACTCGCCGCCGATGAAGAAGGTGTCGTAGATCTGCACTGTCGTCCCCTGATCGTCCGTGTCTCGCCCTGCCGATTCATGGCCGTACCGATACCGCAGGGAAAGGTAGCGCGCGCTCCGTGACCTGCGTTCAGGCGGGGGGCGGAGCGGGATCGGCTCGGCGGCGGGACAGGACCAGTGCGCCGATCGCGGCGGCCACGGCCGACGCGACGAGGATCCCGATCTTGGCGTTGGCGTCGCGGGTGCCGGAGCCGAAGGCGAGGCCGGAGACGAAGATCGAAACGGTGAATCCGATCCCGGCGATGGCAGCCACACCGAGGATCCCGGACCAGCTCGTTCCCGGGGGAAGGGAGGCGATCCGGAGCCGGCACGCGATCCACGCGAACACGCTCACGCCGACGAACTTGCCGACGACGAGCCCGATCACCACCCCATGGGTGATCGGCGAGCGGACGGCGTCGGCGATCGAGCCGGATGAGATGACCACACCGGCGTTCGCGAGCGCGAAGAGCGGCACGATCACGTAGCTCGACCAAGGATGGATCGCGTACTCGAGTCGTTCGGCGACCGAGACCGACTCCCGGGCGAGGATCGTCGTCTCCCGGGCCGCCTCGACGGTCGAGACGTCGGCGAGCTTGTCGACGTCGACCGTTGCCTGCGAACGGGGCGCACGGGTCGGCGCGAGGAGACCGAGGATCACACCGGTGATCGTCGCGTGTACCCCCGACTCGTGGACGGCCAGCCAGAGCGCAGCACCCACCACGACATACGGCCACACTGCCCGGACCCCGATGGACCGCAGGACGAGCACCGCGGCGACGAGCGCAACCGACACCACGAGCGACTCCGGCTCGATCCCGTTGGAGTAGAAGATCGCGATCACGACGATCGCGCCGATGTCGTCGACGATCGCGAGGGCGAGAAGGAAGAGCTTGAGCGACGGGTTGATCCGGGAGCCGAGCAGACTCAGCACCCCGAGGGCCATGGCGATGTCGGTCGCCATCGGGATGCCCCAGCCGCGCGAACCGTCGCCGCCGGCGTTGATCGCCAGGTACATCGCGGCAGGAACGAGCATCCCGCCGAGCGCCGCGACCGCGGGGAGGGTCGCGGTGCGTCGGTCGCGAAGTTCGCCGACGACGAGCTCGCGCTTGATCTCCAGGCCGACCACGAAGAAGAACACGGTCATGAGCCCGTCGTTCACCCAGGTGCGGAGGTCGAGCGTCAGCACGTGGTCACGAAGGGCGATCGTGATCGTGGAGCCCCAGAGATCCTGGTACGAGTCGCTGAACGGCGAGTTGGCCCAGACCAGCGCGAGGAGGGTCGCGCCGACGAGCACGATTCCGCCCGCCACCTCGGTGTGAAGGAAGTCGCGCAAGGGGCGGATGAGCCGAGCTTCCGCGACGGGTCCCATCGGCGAGGTCATCGCCCGGATCGTAAGCGGGAGCGCGTTCACGGAATGGTCAGAGGCGCCCGATACACTCGCCCCCTTCATGGACACCTCGATCGAGACGCTTCCCGAGAACAAGGTCCGGTTGCACGTCGCCGTCCCTGCTGCAGAGTTCGACAAGGCACTCGACGCGGCCTTCCGCAAACTCGCCCGGGAGGTCCGGATCCCCGGGTTCCGACCGGGCAAGGCGCCCCGCAAGCTGCTCGAGGCCCGGCTCGGCACCGAGGTGGCCCGAGACCAGGCGCTGCGCGACTCGGTGCCGGAGTACTACCGCGACGCCATCGCCAGTGAGGCGCTCGACGCGATCGCGCCACCCG
>JBBQMI010000068.1:0-7279 GCA_038328825.1 Acidimicrobiia bacterium
GCGTCGCGGCCGTTCGACGCGGAGCGCGACGGCTTCGTGATCGGCGAGGGCGCCGCCTACCTCGTGCTCGAGCGCCTCGAGCACGCGCAGGCCCGGGACGCCCGCATCTACGCCGAGCTCGCCGGGTACGGCCGAAACGCCGATGCGTACCACATCACCGCCCCGTCGCCCGGAGGCAGCGGCGCCGCCGCGTGCATGCAGCTGGCTCTCGACGATGCGCGGATGTCGGCCAACGACATCGGGCACGTCAACGCGCACGGCACGTCGACCCCGCTCAACGACGCAGCGGAGGCCGAGGCGATGCACAAGGTGTTCGGCGACGCCGTGCCACCGGTGGTGTCGGTGAAGGGCGTGACCGGCCACCTGATCGGCGCGGCCGGTGCCACCGAGGCCGTCGCTGCCATCCTCGCGGTCCGGTCGGCGACGGTGCCCCCGACGGCCAACTTCGAGCGGCTCGGCGACGACATCTCCCTCGACGTGGTCGCAGGCGCGCCACGCGAGATCGCCGCGGCCCCGGTGATCTCCAACTCGTTCGGCTTCGGCGGGCACAACTCGTCGCTCGTGTTCACGCCTGCCGCGTAGCGTGCTGCTCGACGGCAAGCGCATCCTCGTGACCGGCGTGCTCAACGACGCGTCGATCGCGTTCTCGGTCGCGGAGCTCGCCCAGCACCAGGGCGCCGAGGTCATCCTCAGCTCGTTCGGCCGAGCCATGAACCTCACCAAGCGCGCCGCGCGCCGCCTCCCCTCGGAGCCCGAGATCGTGGAGCTCGACGTGACCGACGCCGAACACCTCGCCGGGCTCGCCGGCGTGATCGGTGGTCGGCTCGACGGCGTGCTGCACGGGATCGCGTTCGCGCCCGAATCGTGCCTCGGTGGAGGGTTCCTCACCGCGCCGTGGGACGACGTCGCCGTCGCCATGCAGGTCTCGGTGTACTCGCTCCAAGCCCTCGCCGTGGCGACGCTGCCGCTGATGCAGGAACACGGCGGCGCGGTCGTCGGCCTCGACTTCGACAACGCCACCCAGGCGTGGCCCGTCTACGACTGGATGGGTGTGGCCAAGGCCGCGCTCGGCGCCACCTCGCGCTACCTCGCCCGTGATCTCGGCGCCCACAAGGTCCGCGTGAACCTGGTCGCCGCCGGCCCGCTCCGCACGATCGCGGCGAAGAGCATCCCCGGCTTCGAGAGGTTCGAGGAGGTCTGGACCGAACGCGCCCCGCTCGGCTGGGACGTCCGCGACCGCGAACCCGTCGCCAAGGCGTGCGTCGCCCTCCTCTCCGACTGGTTCCCCGCGACCACCGGCGAGGTCGTGCACGTCGACGGCGGCTTCCACGCCGTCGGCGCCTGACCGTCCGCAATCCCTCCTGGCCGCGCGCCCGTAGTCCCCCGTGTCGTCACGTTCGCTGCACCGAGGAGACCGTCATGCGCAAGATCCTCCCGCTCGTCCTGCTCGTCGTCGCGGTCGGACTGGCGGGTGTCGGGTCCGCCGCCGCGTCCACGAGTCCTCCGGTGAACCTGTCCGGCAAGACCAACGTCCACGGCAAGAAGGACGTGAGCAAGAAGGCGAAGGCAGCCTTCACCCTCGAAGCCGACGACTTCTACTTCTCGCCCACCTTCATCAAGGTGAAGCCGGGCGAGAAGCTCACCCTCACCCTGAAGAACGAGGGCAAGGCCCAGCACACCTTCACGTCGAGCGCGTTGGGGATCGACAAGACCCTCCAGCCCGACACGAAGACGAAGGTCACGGTCACGATCCCGTCGAGCGGTGCGGTGATGGCATTCCACTGCGACTTCCACCAGGCCATGGGCATGCAGGGCGCGTTCTACACCCGCCGCAGCTAGCGCACGGCGCGCCGCCGGCGATTCGGCTCAGCCCTGCAGGGCCACCGTGACCTTCGGAACGGTGTCCTTCGGGCTGACCTTGTAGAAGGCGCCGGCGATCTTGCCCTTCGGGTCGACGACGAACGCCGAGCGCACGATGCCCATGAACTTGCGGCCGTACATCGACTTCTCGCCCCACACGCCCCATGCCTCGGCGACGGCGTGGTCCTCGTCGGCGAGGAGCGGGAAGCCCAGCTCATACTTGTCGTCGAACTTCTTCTGCGCCTTCGGGGCGTCGGGGCTGATCCCGACCACGTCGGCGTCGAGGTCGGCGAGATCGGGCTCGGCGTCGCGCAACGCGCACGACTGCGTGGTGCATCCCGGGGTGTTGGCCTTCGGGTAGAAGTAGACGACGACGCTGCGACCCTTGAAGCCGCTCAGCTTGACCTTGTCGCCGTGCTGATCGGCCAACGTGAACAGCGGAGCCTTGTCGCCGACCTGCAACTGAGCCATCGAATCTCCTCCACGGCGAAACCCGGACGTCGGATCGCTGCCTCGTAGCATGCCCCACGTGCAACGACGGACGCGGATCGAAGTCGATGCATCCACCGACGACATCGACCGAGCCCTGGAAGCGGTCCGATCCGACGTCGCCGCCGCCGGTGAGAGCGACTTCGCCACGACGGTCACCGACGCCGGCCCGCGGCGCGTCGTCGAGATCGAGATCACGAACGAGCAGCGGATTCCCTACTTCCACTGGTTCTTCGCCCCGATCATCCGCCGGACCGTCGGCAAGCAGCTCGGGTACGTCGCCGCCGCCATGCAGGCGCACCTCGCCGGCCAGCCGCCGCCGGATCCGCCCGATCTGCCCTTCCTCCTGGGCCAGCGGGCGTTCGACGAGGACGCGGTGCGGCTGTTGGCCGTGGCGGGTGCGATCGGCGCGCTGGCGAGCTTCGGCGCCGCCCTCTTCGGCCAGAACGCCGACTCGGTCGCGAAGTCGTTCGGTGCGTCGAACGCCGACCTCGGCGTGTCGCTCGCGATCACCCGCATCGGCGTGCTCCTCGCCCTGGTGACCACGGCACTCGCCGACCGGCAGGGTCGACGCCGGCTCCTCGCCGCGTCGTTCGCGGGGGTGTGCATCTTCAACGCCGTCACCGCGGTCGCTCCGAACCTCGTCGTGTTCACCGGCTCGCAGCTGCTCGTCCGGGCGTTCGTGAACTCGACGATCGTCGTCGCCGGCATCGCCGTGGTCGAAGAGGCACCCGAGAACGCGCGTGCGTTCGCGGCCACGACGTTCGCGCTCGCGTCGGGCGCGGGCTACGCACTCTCCGTCGTGCTCCTCCCGCTGTCGGACCTCGGACCCGACGCGTGGCGCATCGCGTTCGCGGTGAGCGGCGCGACGATCCTCTTCCTCCCGCGCCTGCTGCGTCGTCTGCCCGAGACCCGCCGCTACACCGCGCTCGCGGCGCGCACGACGAAGCGAGGGCAGTTCCGCGAGGTGTTCGATCGCGCCTACGGCCGCCGGTTCGTGCTCCTCGCTGCGGCCGCGTTCCTCGCGAGCGTGTTCAGCGCGCCGTCGGCCCAGCTCACGAACCGGTTCCTCAGCGACGAGCGCGGCTTCTCGAACTCCGGCATCAGCATCTTCCAGGCGGTGACGAGCGGTATACCCGGTCTGCTCGGGCTGGTGATCGGCGGCCGGTTGGCCGAACGTCGGGGTCGACGCCCCGTTGCGGCGATCGGCCTCGGGGTCGGGGCGGCCGCCCAGATGGTGTTCTTCCTGGTCGGGGGGCCGTCGCTGTGGGTCGCGTCGGCGGTCGCGATCCTCTTCGCGGGTGGCGCGACCATCGCGCTCGGCACGCTCGACGCCGAGCTCTTCCCCACGGAGGTCCGCAGCACCGGCAACGCGCTGCTGCTCGTGTGCGGCGTGGCCGGTTCCGTCGTCGGCCTCCTGCTCGCGGGACTGCTCGCCGACGAGATCGGCGGTCTCGGGCCCGCGATCGCCGTGTGCGGTCTCGCGCCGCTCGTCGCGGCGGTCTTCGTCGTGCCGCGACTCCCCGAAGCCGCCCACCGGGACCTCGACGACGTGAGTCCCTCCGAGATGTGAGACCCGCTGCGAAGTTTCTTCACCCGCCGGGGGTGTCGGAATCGCGGACTGTGACATTCGCCCGACCGAGGAGCTCGAAGGCGACGAGACCGGTGCTCGCGCAGGGGTTTGCGCACTTCAGGGGCCCTGACCGGGGCCACGCGGGTTGTGCCGCGCGACCCTCGCTGTCCTAGGCTCCTCGTGATTCACCAGCCCCTCCAGGATGGGAGCCGGACGGTGAATTGGCACGCGGCCGTAAAGATCCACCCCCCGGTCCGCCGATACCCGGTGTGCAGGAGCCGAGCCAGGGAGGCGATTGACTCGTGCCAGCCTTGAACGCACAAGACGCGGCGCATCTTCTACGACGGAGCGGATTCGGTGGGGGCGGAAGCCTCGAAGCCGCTGACCGCGCCGCGCTCACCGGCCTCGAGCGGGGTGCCGCGGCCGATCTGATCCTCAGCACCGCGAACGTCACCACCGACGAACCGGTGGGGATGTACGACAACAACTACTACGAGGTCGACCGCCTCGAAGACGCGCAGTTGTGGTGGCTCGAGCGCATGCGGACGGGTCGCGTCGCCGCTCGCACCGCGTCGGCCAAGGCGCCGAGCCCGCTGCAGGAGAAGCTCACGCTCTTCTGGCACGGCCACTTCCCGTCGGGCTTCGAGAAGCTCGGCAGCACCCAGGCGCTCTACGAACAGCAACGCGTGTTCCGCACGATGGGACTCGGCAGCTTCCAGGATCTCGCGCTCGCCATGTCGACGAAGCGCGACGGCGCCGAGGCAATGCTCGGGTACCTCGACAACTACACCAACGTCGTCGGCAACCCGAACGAGAACTTCGCTCGCGAGCTGATGGAGCTGTTCACCCTCGGGGTGAACAAGTACACGCAGCAAGACGTCGTCGAGTCGGCCCGTGCCTGGACCGGATGGATCATCGACTGGCCGGTTGACTACAACCCGGTGATGTTCTTCTCCGACCGTCAACACGACTTCGGCAACAAGACGTTCATGGGCATCACCAAGAACTGGGACGGCCCCGACATCATCCGGCACCTCTGCACCGGGACCGAGGTGAACCCGACCACCGGCGAAGCACCGGCGCTCACGTCGTCACGCTTCCTCGCCCGCAAGATCTGGAGCTTCTTCGCCTACCCGAACCCCGACGCCGCGCTGGTCGAGAGCCTGGCTGCGAACTGGCGGGCCAACGGGCTCGTCGTCGCGTCGCTGCTGCGAGACATCTTCACCCGCGACGAGTTCTACTCAACGGCCGCGAAGCAGGGCCTCGTCCGGTCACCGATCGAGTTCGTGGTCGCGACGCTCCGGTCCACGGGGCTGAGTGCCCGCACGGCGAAGCCCGACAACATCGCCAACATGGGACAGGCCCCGTTCTTCCCGCCCGACGTGTCGGGCTGGAAGCAGAACGGCTACTGGGTCACCACCACCGGCATCTGGGAGCGCGCGACGTACCTCTGGGGTCAGGTCGGTCTCCGCGCCGACCAGCTGAGCCCGGCGTTCCTCGGTTCGACGCTCACGATGACCGTGCCGAACGCCGTGCAGGCGGCGTTCGACGGGTGCGGGATCGAGAGCCCGACCGCGGCCACCCGAGCCAACCTCGAGACGTGGCTCACCGCCCAGCGCGGAACCGCCGCCGGTTCCGAGTGGACCCACTACCAGTCCATCAACCTCGGCATCCTCACGATGCTGAGCCCCGACTTCCAGCTCGCGTAGACGGAAGGGACGCCGTGACCGACAAGGACTACCTCCGCGCCCAACGCGAGCTCTGGGAGCCCGCCACCGGCCCCAACGGGATGTCGCGCCGCAAGTTCCTCCAGGCCATCGGCATCGGGACCGGCGCCGCGCTCGCCGCGCCCACGCTGATGTCTCGCTTCGAGGCCTTTGCCGCCGACTCGAGCGCTGCCGACGGCATACTCGTGCTGGTCATGCTCGGTGGCGGCAACGACGGACTCAACACCCTCGTGCCGTTCAACGACGCGAAGTACCGCTCACTGCGCCCGGCGTTGCACTACAACGCGCCGGGAAGTGCAACGCGCGCCACCCTCAGCATCAACGACCCGAACCTTGCCCTGCACCCGAGCCTCACGCGTCTCCAGGCGCGGTACCTCCAGAACAAGGTCGCGCTCGTCCGCGGCGTCGGCTACAACCCGGCCGACATGAGTCACTTCAGCTCGATGGGCTACTGGATGAACGGGTGGAAGGACGCACCGCCGATGCAGTACGCCAACGGTTGGGTGGGTCGGTACATGGACTCCCTCCCGGGCGCGAGCACGAACGCGCTGCTCGGCGCGTGCATCGGTCCGTCGGTGCCGCTGCACATGATCGGCAGCACCGCCCGCGCGGCCGGCATCCCCCAGGACATCAGCGGAGCGTTCGGCATCAACCGCACGAAGCCCTACGACGCGCGGATGTTCGACGCGTTCTCGTCGTACGCGAACACCGCCACCGGCAAGGGGCAGTGGGCCGACCTCGTGGCCAAGACCGGCAAGTCGTCGATGACCGTCGCGCAGGCGGTGCAGCCCGCGTACGTCGGCGACCTCGGCAACGAAGACATCGTGCAGCAGCTCACGCTCACCGCGCGACTCATCAACCTCGACCTCGGGACGCGGGTCTTCCACACCCACCTCTCCACGTTCGACACCCACGGCGGCCAGGAGGAGGTGCACACCAGCCTCCTCTCCGCGCTCGACCAGGGGATCGAGGCGCTGTTCTCGAACCTGAGCCCGACCCAGCGGCCCCGGGTGACCCTCTTGACGTTCTCGGAGTTCGGGCGTCGAGCCGAGGAGAACACGGGTGGCACCGACCACGGCGCGGCCGGCCTCGACATCGTGGTCGGCGACCAGGTGAAGGGCGGCCTGTACGGCGAGCAGCCGTCGCTCACCAACCTCGACGACAACGGGAACCTGAAGGCCTCCACCGACTTCCGGGCCATCTACGCCGAGATGCTCGACTCGTGGCTCGGCGCCGACCCGGTGCCGATCCTCGGCAAGGACTACCCCCGACTGGGTCTCTTCACCGGTACGCCGACCGGGACCACGTCGCCCACCGTGGCCACGACCACCACCACGCTCGGAGCCACCACCACGACCACGCTGCCGCCGGTCACCACCACGACGACCGCACCACCAGTCACCACCACGACGACCGCACCACCGGTCACCACCACGACGACCGCACCGCCGGTGACGACCACCACCACCGCGAAGCCGCCGGTGGCGACCACCACCACGACGAGCACGACGAAGCCGCCGGTGACGACCACGACGACGTCGCAACCGACGACCACTCCCGGCACGCTCCCACGCCGCCGCCGGGTCCGCAGGTTCCGCTGGCGCCTGTTCGGCTAGGTGTCGCGGCGACG
>JBBQMI010000069.1:0-7222 GCA_038328825.1 Acidimicrobiia bacterium
GGCGCGGTGCACGACAGCCTCTACCGGAACTCGTCGTTCCTGATCCTCAACAGCGCGATCGTCGCCGCGCTCGGCTTCGTCTTCTGGGCGCTCGCCTCGCGCCTGTTTCCCGCGAGCGCGGTCGGCACGAGCGCGACCGTGGTGAGCGCGCTCACGTTCGTCGTGATGGCCGGGACCCTCGGTCTGCCCAACACGCTCATCCGGTTCCTCGCGTCGGATCGTGACACGGTCCGGCTCCTCGCCACGACGGGAGCCGTCGCCACCGGCAGCGGTGCACTCGCGGCGCTGGTCTGGTGCGCGGTCCCGAACCACTTCGGGGTGCCGTTGTCGGCAGTCGCGCCCGGATGGACGATGGTTCCGGTCTTCGTGGCGATCACCGCGATCGGGTCGCTGGGTGTGGTCGCCCAGGCCGCCATCATCGCCCTGCGCAAGAGCAAGTGGGTGGTGGTCGAGAACACCGCGGGAAGCCTGGTGAAGCTGCTCGCGCTGCCCCTCGCGATCGGCTACGGCGCGGTCGGTCTCTTCGGGCTCTACTTCTCCGCGCTCGCGGTCGCGGCATTTGTGAGCATCGTCGTGGTCCGCCACGAGGTCGGCGGTTCGCTGCGGCGCTGGCTCCGCAGCGTCGACCTCGGCGCGCTGACCCACTGCCGGTCGTTCGCCGCAGGCAATCACGTGGCTGCACTCGTCGCGCTGCTCCCGACGACCGTGCTTCCCATCGTCGTGCTCGACCGACTCGGCGCCCGCCAGGCCGCGTTCTTCGCGATGCCGTTGATGATCGTCGCCCTGCTCAACGTGATTCCGTCGATGGCGTCACAGTCGCTGTTCGCGGAGGCATCGGCCGACGAAGCCTCGTTGCGGGCTCAGACCCGCCGCACGCTGTTCGGGGTCTACGCCCTGCTCGTGCCGGGCGTGATCGTCCTCTGCCTGCTCGCACACCCGGTGCTGTCGATCTTCGGCGCCGACTACGCGCGCAACGGCACCCGCTGCCTCCAGCTCCTCGCGCTCTCGGGGCTCTTCGCCGGGTTCAACTACGTGGCCGACGCGGTCCTGAACGCCCGCAAGCAGGTGCGGAGCTACGTGTTCCTCAACACAGCCGGCACTGCCTGCGCGATCGGCTTCCCGGTGGCCTTCCTCGGTCACGGCCTCACCGGCGTCGGCTTCGGCTGGCTGCTCGGACAGGTCGGCTACAGCCTCCTCGCCCTCGCGACGCTCGCCTGGGTCCGCGATCCGCCCGTTCCCGCTTCCGTCAGGCAAGACCCGAAACTCGAAGTGAGGTCCACGTCATGATCACCGAGAAGCTGCACGACCCGACCCGACGTCCGCTGGCGACGCTGCTCCGCAGCCCGGCGGTGTACCAGCGGTGGCTCGAGCACCGGTTCCCGAACGCGACCGCGCATCCGGAGCTCCCCGGGAGCTTCCCGGAGGAGAACGGTGTGCTCCTCGGCAGTGCCGAGGTCGACCGGTGGGCCGCGGTGGTGCGCCGCTGCGGGTTGCCCGAGTACATCGTCCCGGCCAAGAACTGGGACTCGCTCGCTGCGCTCGGCGCGGTGCTGCACCGCACCGGTACGGCCGGGCGCGTGCTCGACGCCGGCGGGATCATGGAATCGGTGATCTCGTCGTGGCTCTGGCTCTACGGCTTCCGGGATCTGTGGTGCATCAACCCGGTGTTCACCACGCCGTTCCGTCACGGCGGGATCCGGTACGAGCCCGGCGACGCGACCGACACCCGTTTCGAAGCCGAGACGTTCGATGTCGTGACCTGCCTCAGCGTCGTGGAGCATGGCGTGGACCTCGACGGCTACTTCCGCGAATCGGCGCGCATCCTCAGGCCCGGTGGCGCGCTCGTGACGTCGACCGACTACTTCCCCGACCATGTCGACACCGAGGGCAAGGTCGCGTACGGCGTGCCGGTGAAGATCTTCGATCGGCACGACATCGAGCACGCGCTCGAGATCGCGGCGATCCACGGGCTGCGGCCGAGTGGTCCGGTGCCGCTCGACGCGGTCGAGAAGCCGGTGCACTGGGAGCTCACCGATCTCGACTACACGTTCCTCGTCTTCACCCTCGTGAAAGACGGCCCCGACTCGTGAGCGGCCGGTGGGTCGAGCGAGGCCAGTCGGCCGATGCGTCAGCCGAGCGAGTCGCCGTGGTCCCCGAAGTGCCGGCGGTAGGCGTTGAGGGAACGGGGGGCGTCGGTGAGGAGGATGTTCACGTCGGTCGCCGAGTCGAAGTAGGAGTGGTACGCGGTCACGTTGGTGCGGACGACCTGGGCGATGGCGTCGACGAAGTAGGGGTTGTCGCCGGCTCCGCCCTTGCTGCCGACCGCCGAGATGCCCCACTCCGGGATGCTGAGCGGCTTGCCGTGCTGCTTGGAGTACGCGATCAGCGCACCGAGACCGCCGGGCTGGTCGTACTGTGCCCGCCAGCGGGCGATCGGGCTGATCGGCGCGGGAGCGGGACCGGCCCAGAAATCGTAGACGTCGGCGCCGATGATGTCGACGACGTCGTCACCGGGGTAGTAGTCGTCGAACGGGATCGCCCGGTACGGGGCGTTGATCGTCCAGTCGAAGCGGAAGTTCGCGCCGGGGACGGAACGCATCGCCCGCACGGTCCGGGCCCAGAAGGTCTTCCAGAGGCCGTACTTCGCGGGGTCGTACCCGAGTCCGTCGAGGGTCCAGTTGCCGTTGGCCTCGTGCGAGAGGCGGATGATCGAGTCGCCGAGGCCGGCGGCGACGTAGCTGGCGGCGAGGGCGCGGGCGTGGTCCTCGAACTCGCCGGCGGCACCACGTTCGCGCCAGTCGGGTGCGAGGCCCGAAGGGATGAGGGCCTGGGTGATGATCAGCCGGCGGCCGGGCGCCGCGTTCTTCCAGTTCGCCCAGTTGAAGTTGGGGTTGCCGTGGATCACGAACCACGGGCGCTCCCAGTTGGCCCAGTCGGGCGACGCGTTGTTGTAGACGAGGGCGCAGGTGACGTCGCGTCCGACGGCGGCGCTGAACACCGCGAGCCGTTCGGTGCGGTGGTACGAGTACGCGCACGCGTCCTTCTCCGCGTCGGGCGTCGCGGGCACCGGTCGAGCGGCGATCGGGTTGTGTGCCGGCGTGAACGGCGCGGCCGGCGTGACGGGCACGAGACCGGGCACGGCGCACGCGCCGAGCACCAGAGTCACGACTCCGGCGAGGAGTCCTTGTCGAACCCACCTGCGCTGCACGTCGGTCACGGCTGGGAATCCCTTCCGGTCAGCTTCGCATCCTGCGGACCCCAGTGCGATCGGCGCGAACGCCGGTCCACTGAAGACCGGTTCGGCCCCGGGAGGGATGAATGAGGGATGAGGGAAGGCGCCTCCTGGTGGTCGTCCTCGCACTCGGTCTCGCTCTCGCGGTCGGCTGCAGCCGGGTCTCGGCGGGGTCCGGCGGGCGCGATCCGAACGGCACCCCGGACCACGCAGACCGCCGGTTCGGTGCGGGCGGGAACACCGAGTCGTGCGCGTACACCGCCAACAACGTCGACCAGTTGCAGGCCTTCGAGCAGGCGATCGGGGCACCGGTCGACTGCGCGCTCGTGTTCAACAACGCCTCGCCCACCTGGGCGGCGCTCGAGCAGCCGTGGTTCGTGATCCACGCGTCGCCCGAGTTCAACTGGGCCGACTGGAAGGACGCGGATCCGGAAAGGCGTCTCGTCATCACCGAGTCGCTGATCCCCGACGAAGCCCCGGCTGATTGGCGGGCCCGCGGTGCCGCCGGCGAGTACGACGCCGTCGCGGCCCGCTTCGGCCACAACCTGGTGGCCGCGGGTCTCGGGGATTCTGTGATCCGGCTCGCGCACGAGGCCAACGGCACGTGGACGAAAGACGGGCTGGGCGACGACCCGGCCGCGTACGACGACTGGCGCACTTACTGGGGCCGGTTCGCCCGGGCGATGCGGTCCGTTCCCGACGCCCACTTCGTCTTCGACTGGACCGTGAACGCCGGCACCCGTCCGATCCCGCTCGACGCGTACTACCCGGGCGACGACGTCGTCGACATCGTCGGCGTCGACGTCTACGACTTCTGGGACGAGCCCGTGCTCGGTCCGGCGCCGACCGATCCCGCGACCCGGTGGGCCGTCCGCTACGCCGAACCCGGCGGGACCGGCTCGGTGGTGGCGTTCGCGAAGGCCCACGACAAGCCCCTGAGCATCCCCGAGTGGGGGCTCTCGGCCGTCGGCCACAAGGGTGGCGCGGGCGACAACCCGGTGTTCGTCGACGAGATCGCGCGGATCGTCGCCGACGACCACGTCGCCTACCAGTCGTACTTCCAGGCGACGACCGACGTCGCCATGTTGCTCACCGACGCGCCGCGTTCGTTCGCAGAGTACCAGCAGCACTTCACCGACCCGACCGAGGAGGACCACCAGCCATGACCGCCACGAGCGTGTTGACCCGACCCCCGACCCCCAGCCCCGTGACCGCTGCGCCTCCGACGCGGAGGTCGGTGACCCGTCGCGTCATCGACGCCAACGTGCGCGCGTCGGCGGCGATGGAGCGACGACTCCGCCTCGAGAGCGACAAACCGTTCTGGCAACGCTTCGACCACCTCGTGCGCGATGCGGCACGGAGCGTCCCCGACGGCGCGACGATCATCGATCTCGGTGGGGGCCGACGCTGCACCTACACCGCGGCGGTGCCCCGTGAGCGCGGCGCGCGGATCGTTGCCGTCGACATCTCGTCGGAGGAGCTCGCGCTCAACGACCAGGTCGACGCGACGGCCGTGGCGAACGTCGCCGAGCACCTTCCGTTCGAGGACGGGAGCGTCGATCTCATCGTGTCGCGTGCGCTGCTCGAGCACGTCGACGGCGTGCCCGACGCGGCCCGGCACATGGCTCGCGTCCTGAAGCCGGGTGGCCGGGCGCTGCACTTCATCCCCGCCCGGTACTCGCTGTTCGGCCTGACGGCGCGACTCCTGCCGTTCCAGCCGTTGCTCAAGCTGCTCCACGTGGTGAGTCCCGAGACGCGGGGGCAGGTCGAGTTCGAGGTCGAGTACGACCACTGCTACGCCTCGGCGCTGCAGGACGTGTTCCGCGACGCGGGGTTCCGTCGGGTCGACGTCGCGACCTGTTGGTCGCAGTCGGGCTACTTCTTCCCGTGCACTCCGCTGTACGTGATCGTCGCGCTGTACCAGGAGGTCACCCGCCGGCTCCGTGCTCGCGACCTCGCCGCCTACGTGATCGTGGAGGCGTCGCGATGACGATCTCTGCCCGAGTTCCCGGACGGAACAGCTGATGGCCACCAGCACCGAGATCGCGCTGACCGCGATCAACCGCGTCGACCGCTCCGTCTCGCGCGCACTGCCCGCCGCGTTGGTGCGTCATCCGCACCGGTGCCCGGCGTGCGGGTACACCGGGCGCTTCTCCACCGCGTGGGCGCTCACCGGGCGCCGCGCCGAGGCGTACTGCCCGGCGTGCCACGCCGCGGAACGGCACCGCTTGCAGGCGCTGGTCGTCGACGCGCTGGCCGCCCGGTACGACTTTGCGTCGTTGTCGATGCTGCACGTCGCGCCCGAGCCGATCCTGCAGGACCGGTTCCGTCGGGAGTTCGATTCGTACACCACCGCCGATCTCGTACGCGCAGACGTCGACCTGAACTTCGACCTCACCGACGTCCCGCTCGAAGCCGGCTCCTACGACGTGATCTACGCGTCGCACGTGCTCGAGCACATCCCCGACGACCGCGCCGCGATCGCCGAAATCCGTCGGCTCCTCGCGCCCGGTGGGTTCGCGGTGCTGCCGGTGCCGATGGTGTGCGAGCAGACGGTGGAGTATCCGGTGCCCGTCGAGTCGGAAGCGGGTCACGTGCGCGCGCCCGGCCCCGACTACTTCGATCGGTTCGACGAGTTCGACGCCGTCGAGGTGTTCCGCTCCCGCGACTTCGGCGAGGAGCCCCAGGTGTACGTGGTCGAGGACCGCAGCCGCTATCCCAACCGCTACGCCCCCTACCGCACACCCACCGCCGGCCGCCGCCACGAGGACATGGTCCCCGTCTGCCTGAAATCCGGAGTCGGCTAGGAGGAGCGGTGGTTGCGTTGCCACGGCGCGACACCCAAGCGTTGGGCGTTGCGGACGTTGCGGGCCATGGCGGCGAGGCGCTTCGGGGCCCGGGCGAGGTGGCGGACACGGTCGAGGCCGTCGACGGGGTGCATCTGGTTCGCCCACTCGGTGGAGAGGTCCCACGCGGCGGCGCGCCGGAACGCCGACCAGTAGCCGGCATCCGTGAGGAGGTCCCAGCGTTCGTCGCCGCGCAGGAAGCGGTGGAGCGACGCAGGGCCGGGGAGCTGGATGTCGTCGACGATCACGATCCCACCGGCGCGCACCCGCGGTGCGGCGAGGTACCAGTCGAGCTGGGGGAAAGGGTGTGCGTGGCAACCGTCGATGAAGAGGACGTCGATCGGGGTGTGGGTCATCGCCGCGAGCACCTCGGGCGACGAACCGGGGAGCAACGTCAGCGTGTCGGTCGTGACGCCGTGGTCGGTGCACCAGTTCGCGACCGCTTCGCCTTCGGCGGGCCCGAGGAACACCGCGGTGTGTTCGGCCGCGACCGACGCGAAGACGATCGTCGACGCCCCGCACCCGGTCTCCAGCGTCGTCTTGCCGGCGGCGTGCCCGTGGATGAACTCGAGGCAGTCGAGCGTCGCCGACCACACGCCGGCGGGGGCCGAGGGATGGGCCTTCGGGGGGTCCCGCCGGATCTCGGCGAGGAGCGGATCACCCGTGCGCGGGCGCGATGAGATCTCGACAGTGGCCACACGACAACATCGGCATCCAGGGGTCGAATTCTTGAACGGACACCACCCGTCGGCCGACGCCCGATGAGGGAACCTGTGGCCGTGACGAACCCCACGATGTTCCTGGCCGTGGCCCATCTCGACGACGAGACGTTCGGGTGCGGCTCGCTCCTCGCGCACGTCGCGACGAAACTCGCGTCGAGAGGCTACGACTCGACGAGCATCACAATCGTCTCGGCACGAACGCCGTCGGTCTTCATGGCGTCAGCGGCTGCCTCAGTCGCCAGCGCGGCCTGCAGTGTCTCCAAGTCCGGTACCTCTACGACCAAACCCACCCGGTTCGTCTGGGTCGGATCGACGAAGGTGCGCGCTGTCATCCCGAGCGGCCCGAAGAACTCTTCCCGCTTCGGCGAACGAAGCCAAGCGTCGACATCATCAACCTCATGGAAAATCAGCACTGTTGCCAT
>JBBQMI010000070.1:0-7185 GCA_038328825.1 Acidimicrobiia bacterium
CGCCGGTGATCGTGAGGTCCTGCGCGTAGTGCCGTGCCGCGACACGGGCGCCGTTCACGAGGACGCTGGTTCGCCCGATGAACGTGATGGACCCGCGTTGGGTCATGTCTGCCTTGGTGGTCAGCGAGCGGCCCGAGCACCGCACCGGTGACCGGCCGCCCGGTGCGGTCGTGGGGTCGGAGACCGTCGTGGGCGGATCGCAGGTGACGACCGAGTGCTCGCTCTGGCTCATGACCCCGAAGTTGAACTTCTGATCGGTCGTGCCCCCACGCTCGACGAGTCGTCCGTTCAACACACAGCGAGTCCAGGCCTGACGGTGGAACGAGTTGTACTGGATCGCGAACGTCCAGCAGCCACCGGCGCCCGGTGTGACCGTGCCGGGGAGGTTGCCGTCCTGGTTCTGGTGCGTCGCGAGGAACGAGAGGCGTTCGTCGCCGGTGCCGGAGTAGATGTACACACCGGGTGGCGGTTGCAGCGTCGACGTTCCCGCTCTCGTCGTCGAGGAGGAGCGGAACCGATCGACGGCCCCTCCGATCGACGGCTGGGTCGGTCCCCGATTCGTCCACCAGGAGACGCCGGCCGCGGCGACCCCGGCCAGCACGACGACGACGATCACGGCGAGCAGGCGACGGCGCCTTCGTCGCGGCCGCCCCACGGCTGGCTCACCCGGATCCTGCTCCTGCGGCTCTCGCTCCGTGACCGGTCCCCCTCGCATGCGACGATGATGTGCGAGTGCGCCGGGGTCCGGTAGAGACGAAGGTCAACATCCTCGGATCCGAGTGCCACCCGGCGGACCGCGCTCCGGCTCACGACGCTACGGTATGGCGTCCGCTGTGCAGCGTCGTCGTGTCACCGTTCGGCAGCATGACATCCGCGGTCGTGCCGGGCGGCACGGTGATGTCGACCGTGAGCCGGTCGTCGACGCCGGTGCGTTCCCACCGCACGTCGATGAGCCCGTAGGGACTCTCGTGTTGCGCCTCGGCCCACGTGAGGCCTCCGCCGGGTCGGGGAGCGACCCGGAAGCGACGGTAGCCGGGTTCGACGGCCTGGAGTCCGGCCACGTAGCGGTGCAGAAAGGAGATGACCGCGCCCTTGCTGTAGTGGTTGAGGGACGCGTGCGGTACGCCGTCTGCATCGACGCCACCCCACTCTTCCCACACGGTGGTCGCGCCGCGGTCGACCATCACGAGCCACGACGGTTGCGTGTCCTGGAACAGCAGTTCGTAGGCGACGTCGAGATGGCCGGTGTCGGCCAGGATCGGGAGCAGGAACGGCGTCGCGAGAAAGCCGGTACCGAGATGGTTGCCTGCAGCACGGATGAGCTCGACGAGCCGCGCGGCCGAAGCGGCGCGCTGCTCTTCGGGGACGAGACCGAACGTGAGCGCGCGGGCGTAGGTGGCCTGCGTGTCGGGCGTCGTCGTGCCGTCGTCCGCGAGGAACTCCACGCGCCACGCATCGGCGACGTTCTCGGCCAGTTCGCCGTAGCGGCGCGCGTCGTCGTCCTGACCCAGCAGGGCTCCGATCTGGGAGACCTGTTGCGCGGAACGGAACAGGTACGCGGTCGCCACCGCGCCGTGGTCCGCGAGCATGGCGGCGGCGATGGTGTCGTCGAGGTCTTCGCCGGGCTCGAGCCACTCGCCGAAGTGCCAGCCGCTGTCCCAGAGGTACCGCTCGTGCGGAGCCTGCTCGGGTGACCGTTCCCGCCGCGACCCATGGCGACCGTTCGCGGCGACGTCGGCCGCGAAGTCGACCCAGGCGCACATCGACGGCCACTGGTCGACGAGCACCTGGCGGTCACCCGTCGTCTCGTACGTCATGAGCGGCACGTGGACCGCGGCGTCACCCCAACCCGACGATCCCTCGATCAGTGGCCAGAAACCGGGAGGGCGATCGTCGCCGGGATGCGACTCGGGGACCAGGCTGGTGACCTTGCCGTCGGGCCGCTGCTCCGCCGCGAGGTCGCGGAGCCACTTCACCGAGAAGCCACCCACGTCGTAGAGAAACGCCGCGGTCTCCACGTAGATCTGCCAATCACCCGTCCACCCGGCGCGCTCGCGCGTGGGACAGTCGGTGGGGATGTCGCTGGCGTTCCCGCGGAAGCTCCACTCCGCGATCTGGTGGATGGCATCGACGCGGCTGTCGGAGCAAGCGAAGGAGCCGCAACGCTCGAGGTCGGTGTGCACGACGATGGCGGTGACGTCGTCGGCGGTGAGCGGGCCGTCGTACCCATCGACTCTGACGTACTGGAAGCCCTTCGTGCTGTGGCGCGGCTCGAACCCGTCGTCGTCGACGCCCGCGGAGATCACCCGGTCGACCTGGAAGGGCACTGTCCGCTCCACCTCGGTGGCGGCCGGGAAGGAGAGGTGCTCCTGGGTGACGTCGCCGTGCTCGTCGAGCCACTCGCCGTAGGTGAGGGTGATCTCGGTGCCGGCCGGGCCGAGCCCACGCAGTCGGATCCAGCCGCTGATGTTCTGGCCGACGTCGACGACCCACCGCTGCGGGCCGATCTCACGGACCGAGACCGGACGCAGCTCCTCGATCCGACGCACCGGCGGGCCGGGCGATGTGCAGAGCTCGGCGTAGCCGTGCTCCTCGGCGCGGACGGGGTCCCACTTGGGCCACGCATACCAATCGGCACGGCGACGGAGGTCGTGCACCTCGCCGGCCATGAGATCGGCGCGCAGGATGTGGCTCGGCGTCGAGCGCCAGGTGCCATCGCTGCCGCAGACGACGGTGTCACCGTTCGTGAGCACGACCACGAGCTGCACCAGCAGCGCGGTCGTCGTGCCGTAGTCGTCGACGCGCCGCGCGACGCTGTTCTGACCGCGCCACCATCCGTCGCTCAGCAGCGCACCGACGACGTTGTCACCCGCGACCACCAGGTCGGTGACGTCGTACGTCTGCACCTGGAGCCGACTGCGATAGGCGGTCCACCCGGGCGTGATCTCGAGGTCACCGACGCGTGTTCCGTTGAGGAACGCCTCGTAGACGCCGTGGGCGGTGACGTAGAGGCGAGCGCGGGCGATGGCGCCGTCGACACGCACCGCGCCGGCCAACGCGTGAGCGGGTCGCTGCCGCGCGGGCAGATCGTCGGACTCCACCGGTGCGATCCACGATGCGGTCCAGTCGGAGGGGTCGAGCAGTCCGTGTTCCCACGATCCGGGCACCGACCATTCGCTCTCACCGAGATCGGTCCAGGTCTTGACCTTCCACTCGTGGGCGATCCCGGACGCAGGCGTGAGGCCGAGGGGAACGAACGTGGACTCGGCAGAGTTGACACGACCCGAATCCCAGTCGCCGACGACGATGCGGTACGCGTCCTGCCGGGCCGCACCCGCGGGCAGCTTCCACGACACGCGCGGCGGTTCTCCGCCGACGCCGATCGGCGCGGTCAGGTGCCCGACACGCAGGTCGTACGGAAGGGTCCGGTCGGTCATTCGTGGGCGTCTCCTGAAACGTCAGACCGGGGGCAAGTTCGCGCCGTTGTGCAGCGGCGACGAGGA
The DNA here is from genome assembly GCA_038328825.1 of Acidimicrobiia bacterium. Classification (GTDB taxonomy): domain Bacteria; phylum Actinomycetota; class Acidimicrobiia; order IMCC26256; family JANYLB01; genus JANYLB01. The sequence goes on from JBBQMI010000070.1 coordinate 3,504, forward strand.
GCCGGCGGGGCACCCCCGGTAGCACCGAGGCCCACCGGCACCTATCGTGCGGGTGTCGGCATCACGAGGGAGAGCTCCATGGACCACGTCAAGCAGTTCTACATCAACGGCCAGTGGGTCGAGCCGCTCACCAAGGACACGCTCGACGTGATCAACCCGGCCACGGAGGAGCCCATCGAGTCGATCGCCATGGGTGGCCCCGAAGACGTCGACGCTGCGGTGGCTGCAGCCAAGGCCGCATTCGCGACGTTCTCGCTCACGAGCAAGGACGAGCGCCTCGCGCTGCTCGACAGCATCATCGCGGCGTACTCCGCGCGTCTCCAGGACCTGGCCGACATCATCAGCCAGGAGGTGGGCGCGCCGCAGTGGCTCGCCGAGGCCGCACAGGCCGTGGCCGGTCTGGCCCACATCGCGACGGCTCGCGCCGTGCTCGCCGACTTCGAGTTCGAGCGCCAGATGGGCAGCACACTCATCGTGCGTGAGCCCGTCGGTGTCTGCGGGATGATCACGCCGTGGAACTGGCCGCTGAACCAGATCGCCTGCAAGGTCGCGCCGGCCATTGCCACCGGCTGCACGATGGTGCTCAAGCCGTCGGAGGTGGCGCCGTTGAACGCGATCGTGTTCGCGGAGATCATGGACGCGGCCGGAGTGCCTGCGGGCGTGTTCAACCTCGTCAACGGGAACGGTGTCGACGTCGGCGCGCCGTTGTCGGCCCATCCCGACGTCGACATGATGTCGTTCACGGGCTCGACCCGCGCCGGCATCGAGGTGGCCCGGGCCGCGGCGCCGTCGGTGAAGCGCGTCGCCCAGGAGCTCGGCGGCAAGTCGGCCAACATCATCCTCGACGACGCCGACCTCGAAGCTGCGATCTCCCGTGACATGGCGGGGATGTGCACGAACTCGGGCCAGTCGTGCAATGCGCCGACGCGGATGCTCGTCCCCGCGGCTCGGATGGACGAGGCCGCGGCCGTCGCGGCCGACGCGGCGCGGAAGGTCGTCGTCGGCGATCCCCGCGAGGCGACCAGCAACATCGGCCCGGTCGTGTCGGCCACGCAGTACAGCCGCATCCAGCAGCTCATCGAGAAGGGCATCGGCGAGGGCGCCAAGCTCGAGGTCGGCGGCCTCGGCAAGCCCGACGGGCTCGAGACCGGCTACTACGTGAAGCCGACGGTGTTCTCGCACGTGACGAACGACATGACCATCGCCCGCGAAGAGATCTTCGGTCCGGTCCTGGTGATGATCGGCTACGAAGACGACGACGACGCCGTTCGTATCGCGAACGACACGGTCTACGGCCTGTCGGGGTACATCTCCGGGAGCGGCGATCGCGCCAGGGCGATGGCCCGACGGATCCGCAGCGGCAATGTCCACGTCAACGGCGCCGGGCCCGACTTCAACGCCCCGTTCGGTGGCTACGGCCAGTCGGGCAACGGCCGCGAGTGGGGTGCGCTCGGCTTCGACGAGTACCTCGAGACCAAGGCGATCATGGGATACGACGCCTGAGCGGCGCCGTTCGCGCGATTCGACTCAGACGCAGCGGTTGCGGATGGTGCCGATGCCCTCGATCCAGGACTCCACGGTCTGGCCGGGAGCGAGGAAGCGCGGCGGCTGCCGGGCGATGCCGACGCCGTCGGGTGTGCCGGTGAAGATGACGTCGCCGGGAAGCAGCGGCAGCACCCTCGACAGCTCGGCGACGAGCCGCGGGACACCGAAGATCAGGTCGCTGGTGCGGGCGTCCTGCACCGTCTCGCCGTCGACCGAGCAGCCGAGCGCGAGGTCGTCGGGGTTCGGTACGTCGTCGGGCGAGACCACCCACGGGCCCATCGGTCCGTAGCCGCGGCGCGATTTCCCGAGCGAGAACTGCGCGCCCGCGGCGAACTGGAGGTGGCGGTCGCTGATGTCCTGGCCGACGGTGAGTCCGGCGATGTGGTCCCACGCGTCGGCTTCGGCGACTCGGTCGGCTCGGCGCCCGACGACGGCGACCAGCTCCACCTCCCAGTCGATGCTCTCGCCGACGATCTCGATGTCGTCGAACGGTCCCGCGAGTGAGGCCGGGAACTTGGTGAAGGTGGCGGGTACCTCGGGGACGGCCATGCCGGACTCTTCGGCATGGCTGCGGTAGTTCAGGCCGATGGCGAACACCTGCCGCGGGCCGGGGACCGGGCACCGAAGGTCGGATTCGACGAGCGCCGCGGTGGCGGTGGTGACGCCGACGGCGAAGTCGACGAACGCCGCCCAGTTGTCGTAGAGGCGCATCGGGTCGGGTCCGAATCGGCCGTCGGAGATCTCGGCGACATCGGCGATCTCGTCGCCGAGGACGAGCACCGCGCGGTCGTTGCAGTTCGCGAGCTTCACGAGGGTGCTCCTTGGAAGGTGGGATCGAGGGCGAAGCCTCGGCGCAGGTCGTGCAGCAACGCCGACGCAGCCGCGGGAGTGGTGGCGGTGCCGTAGAGGTGGAAGTCAGGGCGTTGCAGCGCGCCGGTCGTGCCGTGCTCGGCGAACCAACGGGCGTAGGTCGCGTCGGGGTCGGAGAGCGGGACGATGCGCCCGCCGATCGACTCGAACCATGCCAGGGCGTCGGGATCGATCGCCGCGGTGTCGAGGTCGACGGTGACGAGCCGCCAGCCCGTGCCGTGCACGTCGTCGAACGGCCTGATGCCGAGCCCGGCGTCGTCGACGGTTCCCTGCACGAACAGTTGCCCCGCGTGGGCGGCGTCGGGATGGACGACGCCTGCGTCGATGCCGGGCAGGTCGGGTGCCTCGGTGAGCTCGGGGGTGACGGCCGCGGCCATGGCTTGGTCGCGCGCGGCGGCTTCGGCGGGGTCGGCGACGCAGATGACCTTGCCGAGCGTCATCGAGAACTCGATCGCCTGGCGCGCGTTCGGGAGTCGTTCGCGGTCGTAGGTGTCGAGCACGGCGTCGGACGCGCGGCCGTCGACGACGAGGTCGAGCTTCCAGGCGAGGTTCGCGGCGTCGCGGATGCCGGCGCAGAGTCCTTGACCGGCGAACGGTGGCATCTGGTGCGCGGCGTCGCCGGCGAGGAACACGCGACCGGCGCGCCACCGCTCGGCGTATCGGGCGTTGAACGTGTAGACCGCGTGCCGTTCGAGGCGGGCGTTCTCCGGCGTGACGTCCCACGGGGCCAGGAGCTTCCACGCGCGGGTCTCGTCGTTGAGCTCGTCGATCGTCTCGTGCGGGAGGCGCATGAACTCCCAACGCCGGCGCCCGGGACCGCCCGACACCGCGGTCGTGGGCCGGATCGGGTCGCAGATCTGCACGTTGAGCGGGTCGAACACCCGAGGTTCGTCGAGAACGACGTCGACGATGAGCCAGTCGTAGAAGAACCCGAGGTCGCGCGGGACGATGCCGAGGAGGTCGCGCACGGTGCTGTTGGCGCCGTCGCAGCCCACCCCGTACCGCGCCCGGACGTTGCTCCCGGTCGCAGTGCCGACGACGACCTGGGCATCGTCCTGGGTGAGTTCCGTGACCTCGACCCCACGCCGAATGTCGATGGAGTCGAGCTCACGCGCGCGCCGCTCGAGGAGCGCCTCGAGGTCGGGTTGGCAGAACATCGAAGACTCCGGCCAGCCCGACGGTCCCGCGCCGATGCGTCCGAAGCGCAGCAGGGTCGTGCCGGCGGCGTTGCGCCACTCGTAGATCTCGGCCGGTTCACTGATGTCGC
>JBBQMI010000071.1:0-7169 GCA_038328825.1 Acidimicrobiia bacterium
GTTGGCACCCCTGGCTGCCGTCCACCGTCGTCGCCCGCCCCAGGTCTCCGCCACGGCCGGCGAGCGCCTTGCCGACGATCTCCTCCGACTCACCCGCGGCGTACATGTCGGCGGTGTCGATGAAGTTCAGTCCGGCGTCGAGTGCGGTGTGGATGATCTTGATCGAGTCGTCGTGGTCGCGGTTGCCCCATGCGCCGAACATCATCGCCCCGAGGCAGAGCGGGCTCACCTTCATGCCGGTCCGTCCGAGCGTGCGGTACTCCACCGGATTGCTCCTTCGTCGGGGGCGGTTGCGTCAGTTTGTCAGCCCGGCGCGATGCGGGTTCCGAGTAGCGTCGCGAGCGACGAGTGGGCGGCGACCGCGGTGCATCCGTCGCCCGGCACCCGAATCCGAGGAGCTCCGATGGCCGACAAGTCCCCGAAGAAGCCCAACTCGAAGAAGGTCGGAAAGTCGCTCAAGGAGAAGCGCGCGATGAAGAACGCGAAGCGCGACGAGAAGCGGCCCGGCTTCGGTTCCTGACCACCTCCGGGCGAGTCACGCCGGTCGCGTGAATTGGCTCGGCGCTCGAAGTCCCCCACACCTGCGGCGACGACGTGATCGTGCGCCCGTACCATCGCGGCGGGCGGGCCCGGCCCCCCGGATGGACGCCGTCGATCTCGAGCAGCCGGAGCCGGCTCCACCACTGCGTGAACTCGTCGATCCGACCGACGGTCGCGAGGAACTCGTCGGGCCGGGCGTCGAAGACCCGAGTCCGGTCGAACGTGAAAGGTCGCGACACCCGGTGAGGTTCGCGCGCCTCCGGCCGGTCTGCACGGGCTGTCGTGCCGAGTACGGGGCTACGTACGCTGCAGCGACCGCTCCCAGGGCCATGGAGGGCGTTGCGACGACGACGAGGGGATCGCATGGGTGTGCTCGACGGAGTGAAGGTGCTGGAGCTCGCCGAGTTCGGGTTCGTCCCGAGCTGTGGCGCGATCCTCGCCGACTGGGGCGCGGAGGTCGTGAAGGTCGAGCGACCGCAGGGCGATCCGCTCCGGCTCGTGCAGCGGGCCGGCCTGGTCGCCGACACCGGCGACTTCGAGCTCCTCTGGGAGCAGATCAACCGGAACAAGCGGGGGATCACCATCGACCTCCGCAACAACGACGGCCGCGCCGCGCTCGATCGTCTGCTCGAGTGGGCCGTCGTGCTCATCACGAGCTTCCTGCCGTCGTCGCGGCAGCGGCTCACGATCGAGCCCGACGACGTGTGGAAGATCAACCCGCGCCTCGTGTACGCCCGCGGTCACGGGCAGGGCCAGGCCGGACCCGACGCCGACAACGGTGGGTTCGACTCGGTGTCGTACTGGGCGCGCGGCGGGCTCGCGCACGTGCTCACGCCCGCCGAGGGCCCACTCATCATGCAGCGCGCCGCGATGGGCGACGGGCCGGCCGGTGCGTTCCTCGCGGGTGGGGTCGCGGCCGCGCTCTACCAGCGAGAGAAGACTGGTGTGGGCTCGATCGTCGACGTGTCGTTGCTCGGAACCGCGGTCTGGACCCTTGCGCCCGATCTCGTCACGACGTCGATCCTCGGTGCCGCGCCGCCTCCGATCGACTCGAGCGCGCCGCTGTCGAGCGCGTTGATCGGGACCCATCGCACCCGTGACGGCCGTTGGCTGATGCTCAACATGATGGACGATACGCGTCATTGGGCCCCGCTCTGTCGTGCGTTGGGCCTCACCGACCTCATCGACCGACCCGAGTACGCCGACACCGCAGCGCGTTCGGAGAACCGCTCGTCGTTGCACGCGGCGATCACCGATGCCATCGCGGCGCGTGATCTCGCCGACCTCCGACCCGCGTTGCTCGCCGAGGACACGATCTGGTCCGCGATGGCCACACCCGAGGAGGTTGTGGCCGACGTGCAGGTCGAGGCGAACGGCTACCTCGCGCCCCATCCCGACCACGGCCGGGCCCGGCTCGCCGCGGGCCCGTGCCAGTTCGACGGCGACCATCTCGTGATCCGGCGCCGGGCCCCTCACGCGGGCGAGCACACCGCCGAGGTCCTCGCCGAGGCGGGCTTCGACGCGGCCGAGATCGAGGAGCTGAGGTCGGCCGGAGCGCTCGGGTAGCGCGGGCGAAGACGACGATGAGCAGCGAGCGGCGTGGGGCAGTGGTGGTCGGCACCGGCTTCGGGACGCGCGTGCACGTTCCCGCGTTGCGGGCCGCGGGCTTCGACGTCGTCGCCCTCGTGGGGCGCGACCCGGAGCGCACCGCTCGTCGGGCCGCGCGCGCTGGTATCGCGCGCGCGTTCGCCTCGGTCGACGACGCGCTCGCGGCTCCCGACGTCGATTTCGACGTCGTCACGATCGCCACACCGCCCACGACGCACGAGTCGATCGCGGTCGCCGCGCTCGAGTCGGGCCGCCATGTGGTCTGTGAGAAGCCGTTCGCTCGTTCCGTCCCCGCCGCGCAGCGGATGGTCGATGCGGCGCGGGTGGCCGGCAAGATCGCGCTCGTCGGCCACGAGTTCCGCTGGGCGACCGACCGTGCCGTCGTGGCCCGTGCGATCGCCGCGGGCGCGATCGGGAAACCGCGCGTCGCGTCATTGGTGCAGTTCGTGCCGCTCATCGCGGATCCGACGACCCGCACGCCCGACTGGTGGTTCGACACCGGAGCCGGCGGCGGCTGGCTCGGCGCGTCGGGCTCGCACGTCGTCGACCAGATCCGGATGTGGCTCGGCGAGTTCGCGTCGGTGAGCGCGACCCTCGGTGTGACGTCGAGCCGAATCGGCGCCGAGGGCGGGCTCGCCGAGGACACCTTCACCGTGCGGTTCCGCCTGCGGAACGGCGTCGACGGCGTGATGCAGCAGACGGCCGGCGCGTGGGGGCCGATGGCCGGGCTCACCCGGATCGCAGGCACGACGGGCACGGTGTGGCTCGACGGCGAGGCTGCGTGGATCGCCGATGCCGACGGGAGCCGACCCCTGCCCGTCGACGCCGACCTCGTGCTCCCGGTCCCGGCCGAGGTGAGCGACGATCCCCGTCACCGGTTCACGCACCTCGAGCTCGGGCCCTACATCCAGCTGCTCCGCGCGCTGCACGCCGCGATCGACGGCACCGACCTCGCCGACGCGTCCACCGTGCCGGTCCCGACGTTCGCCGACGGCCTCGCGTGCGTCGAGGTGCTCGACGCGATCCGCGCCTCTGCGGCCGACGGAGGCGCGCGCGTCGACGTGGCCGGGCCCGGAACAACGGCGTGAACGACGACGGGTCGCCACTCGCCGACACCCAGGTGCACGTGCTCCACTCGGAGCACGTCGGCGACGACTTCAAGATCTTCGTGGGCCACTGCGGCGACGCGGCGGGACCACCGCCCGCGGTGCTGTACGTCGGCGATGCGAACGGGATGTTCGCGAGCGCCGTCGACATCGTCCGCTTCATGCAGCTGTCCGATCACCTCCCTCCGATGCTCGTCGTCGGGATCGGTTACCGCCTGGGCACGCTCGTCGAGACGGTGATCGTCCGAACCCGGGACTTCACGCCGACGTTCGATCCCGGGTTCGTCCGGGTCTTTCCCGAGCAGACGCTGATGGGTGGTGCCGACCGGTTCCTCGCGTTCATCGTCGACGAGCTCCAGCCGTGGGTCCAGGCGCGGTACCGCGTCGACCCCGCCGACTCGGTCTTCTTCGGGCACTCCCAGGGCGGGTTGTTCGGTACCTACGTGATGCTCACCCGTCCGACCACGTTCCGGCACTACGGCATCGGCAGTCCGTCATTGTGGTGGGACGACGACGTGATGTTCGGGTACGAAGCGCGCTACGCGGCCGAGCACGACGACCTCGCCGCGCGTGCGTTCTTCTCGGTCGGCGCGTTCGAGGATCACGACGGGCGCCGGCGGGAGGTGGCCCGACTCCCCGCCGAGGAGCGGGCCGCAGCCGCGGTGCGCCCCATCGACATGGTGGCCGACACGCAACGGATGGTCGCTTGCCTCCGCGGACGCGGGTACCCGGGCCTCGAGCTCGGGAGCGTGGTCCTCCCCGACGAGTTCCACGTGACCGTGCCGCACGTGAACCTGTCCCGCTCGTTGCGGTTCCTCTTCGACGCGCCACGTTGAGCCGGCGTGGACGAATCGGCGCGCGCCCGTAGAAACACGGTTGGCAGGCCCCGCGTGGACGTCGAGGCTGGAGGTGAGACGGTCCGCCTCGCCCGGACCGAACCGCCTCCGCCGACTTGATGCAGTCCGGGATCTGGGGGTAGCAGATGTATCTCTTCAGCCGAAGGGCCCGACTGGCCGGTGGCAACACTCGCAAGGCGATGGCGTGGGCCACCGAGATCACTGAGCAGGTCAACCAGCTGACCGGCATCAATGTGGCCCTGTACTCGCAGGTGTTCTCGCCCGAGGTCGGAACCCTCGTATGGGCGTCGTTCGTCCCCGATCTCGCCACCTTGGAGTCGGCGGGCGACAAGATGGCCGTCGACGACAAGCTCACGACCTTGGCCGACAAGGGTGCGCAGTTCACGATCGGTGGTCTCGACGACCACCTGGCGCAGGTGCTCTCGGGCGCGCCCGATCGGAGCCGGACCGTCGAGTACGTCACCGCGGTGCAGGCGGTCTGTGCGAGCGGCTCCGTCGTCCGGGGCGCCGCGCTCGGCGTCGAGATCGCCGAGCGGGCCGAACAGATCACCGGGACGCCGACGTTGTTCATGCTCAACTCGAGCGGTCCCTACGGCGGGGTCACGTGGACGACCGGCTTCACCGACGTACACGCGATGGAAGTGTCACAGGCAGCACTGGCAGCCGACACGGCGTGGGGCGAGTACGTCGATCGCGAGACGGCCGGGGTCTACGCGGAGGAACCGGCGCTGACCATGCAGCTGATCTACCGCCGCATCGCCTAGTCAGCGATCTCGACTCGGAACACGGGGTAGCCGGCGGCGATGGCCGCAAGCTCCGCGTCGGTCGCGTCGGGTCCGATGCCGTCGAAGAACACACCGACCTCGGCCTTCCAGTGCTGCAGGTACGCCCGCAGGATCGCCGGCTTGTCGGCGTCGTCGACCTCGACGGCGCGGAAGTGGTCGACCCGGCGACCGAGCCGCAGCTCGCCCCCTCCGGCGGCGCGCACGTTGCGGACCCACTGGGTGAGGCCCCGGGGGGCGACGAGGTACTGCACGCCGTCGTGGCTCAGCAGGTTCACCGGCACGCTGCGCCATTCGCCCGTGACCCGACCCTGCACCCGGAGCTCCCGGGAACCGCGGACGCTCACCCCGAGCCGGGTGAGGCGCCGCATCGCCCGATTGAACACGTTGGCGGTGAACCAGCCGGGCTCGAGGTAGCGAGGCGTCGTGGTGGTGGTGGTGGCGTGCATGGCGGACCTCCGAAGTCGGAAACGAGAGCACTGCTCTCTGTGTCTGCATCATGGACGCCGGGACGGGCGAAGTCAAGAGCACCGCTCTTGTTTGTTGGCGCTGCTCTCGCTCTCTGGCACGATGGGGGCATGACGACCACTGCCCGAGCCCGGGCGCGCGCCGAGCTCACGAACGAGATCAAGGCGGTGGCACGCCGCCAACTCGCCGAGGAGGGGGCCGCGGCGCTCTCGCTCCGCGCCGTCGCCCGCGAGGTCGGCATGGTGTCCTCAGCCGTCTACCGGTACTTCCCGAGTCGCGACGACCTCTTGACGGCTTTGATCGTCGATGCGTACGACGCGGTCGGCGCCGCCGCGGAGGACGCGGACCCGGGTGACCGCGCCGACGTCGCACGACGCTGGCTCGCCGTCACCCGTGCCGTGCGCGCGTGGGCGCTCGCCAACCCGCAGGAGTATGCGCTGATCTACGGCAGCCCGGTTCCGGGCTACCGCGCGCCGGAGGCGACGATCGATCCGGCCACGCGGGTGAGCGTCGCGCTGCTCCGCATCGTCCACGACGGCGTCGTCGCCGGCGAGATCACGGCCGACGACTCGGTGTCGATCCCCCGTGCGGTGCGCGACGATCTCGCCGCGATCCGGGAGCTCGCGGCGCCGGAGGTCGCCGACGAGGCGCTCGTCCGCGCGTTGTTCGTATGGGCCGAGATGTTCGGCTCGATCAGCCTCGAGCTCTTCGGCCACCTGCACAACGTGATCCACGACTTCGACGCCTACTTCGACGTGCAGATGCGTCGAGCCGGCACCCTCCTCGTCGGATCCGCGACCTGACGAGAAAGGGAGCCGACGACACCGCCCCGAACCGCTCCCCGCCGTCTGTCGCGAAGTGCTCGGTATCCGCTCGGTTTGTGACGAACGGGGGTGGGCATCGACCCGAGCTAGGGCCAGGTGATGCCGTACTGGGTCGACTCGAGGATGCGGCCGGTCACGCCGTTGCCGTCCTGGGCGGCGAGGAAGTTGACCGCGGGGACGACGGCGTCGGGGGTCGTCCAGCCGGTCCAGTCGTAGTCGTCGCCGAGCTCGTGCACTGTCATCTCGGTCTTCACCGCGCCGGGTCGCAGTGCGTTCACGGCGATCCCCACCTGGGCGAGCTCGCCGGCGAGCGCGGTGCTGAAACGCTCCAGCGCGGCCTTCGCGACCGAGTAGGTCACATAGCCCGGGGGCATGCCGGTGATGTACGGGTCGGCCGCGCCCGACGAGATGTTGATGATGCTCCCCGCACCCTGTTCCAGCATGGGCGGGACCACGGCCTGCGCGGTGAGGAACAGGCTGCGGACGTTGATCCGCATCGACTCGTCCCACATGGCCGCGGTGGTGTCGGGGAACAGCCCACGGGTCGGGGCCATCGCGTTGTTCACCAACACGTCGAGCCGGCCGTACGCGGCGATCGTCGCGTCGACGAGGCCGGTGATGTCGTCGGCGACGCCGATGTCGCACCGCACCGCGAGGGCTTCGCCGCCCGCGGCACGGATCGCGGCGACGGTCTCGTCGATCGTTCCCGGGAGCCCGAGGTCGCTCGGCCGGTCAGTCGTCGTCCGGGCGGAACACACGACCGTCGCGCCGGCCGCCGCGAGCCCCAACGCGAGCCCGCGTCCGATCCCGCGCGATGCACCGCTGACGATCGCGACCCTTCCGCTCGGACCCGGGCCGGTTCCGTCGGCAGCTCCGCTCATGACTCATGTCCCCCGTGGTCGTCGGGTGTCTGATCGTCGGGCGTGTCGCACACTGGCACAGGTACGGTGACGAGATGGCCAACGGCGCGGCGCCACTGCTGAT
>JBBQMI010000072.1:0-7142 GCA_038328825.1 Acidimicrobiia bacterium
CAGCTCGAGACCCCCTCGAACCACATGCACGTGATGGCCGCGGTCCTCATCGATCCGTCGGGGGTCGATGGCGGCTTCACCGCGCACACCCTCCGAGGCGTGGTGGCCGAGCGCATCGACCAGATCGTCGCGTTCCGGCGCCGGCTCGTCACGGTGCCGTTCTCGCTCCACCACCCGCTCTGGGTCGAGGATCCCGGGTTCGATCTCGACTACCACGTCCGCCGCATCGCGGTCTCGGCTCCGGGCGGACCCCGCGAGCTCGCCGAGGTCATGGGCGACATCGCGTCGCGCCAGCTCGACCGCACCCGACCGCTCTGGGAGCTGTGGGTGGCCGAGGGCCTCGAACAGGGCCACTCCGCGATCTTCGCCAAGATCCACCCCGCAGCCATCGACGGCGCGTCCGGCGTCGACGTGCTCGCGAAACTCGTCGATCTCGAACCGCACCCCACGGAGCGACCCGAGCCGGTCGAGTGGCACGCGGAGCGGGTGCCGTCGGATGTCGAGATGGTCGTCGCGTCGATGGTCTCCATCGCTCGCCAGCCCGTGAAGATGGTGAGGGCGGTCCGCCACCTCACCGAATCGACGGTCCGCCTCGTCACCCGGATCCGTCAGAACCCGGTCCAGGCCGGAGTTCCCTTCACCGCGCCGCGACTCCCGTTCAACACCTCGATCACACCGCACCGCCAGGTCGCGTTCGCGTCGGCACCACTCGCCGACGTCGAGATCGTGCGCATGGCGTTCGGGGTCACGATCAACGACGTCGTCCTCGCGGTCGTGGCCGGCGCGATGCGGCGGTACCTCGAGGATCGGGGCGAGCTTCCCGACACGCCGTTGGTCGCGGTGATCCCCACGTCGGTGCGATCGGTCGACGAGAAGGGGAACATGGGCAACCGCGTTTCGGCGATGTTCACGCGGCTCGCCACCGAGCTCGACGATCCGGTGGAGCGGCTGTTCGCGGTCAAGGAGGTCATGAGCGGCGCGAAGCTCGTGCACCGCGACATCGGCGGCGGGACCCTCGAGGAGTGGGCCGAGTTCCTCGCGCCGTCGGTCCTGTCGGGCGGCGCGCGGCTCTACGGTCGGCTCCGGCTCGCCGAGCGGATGCCACCGATCTACAACCTCGTGGTCTCGAACGTCCCGGGGCCCAAGTTCCCGCTCTACATCGCGGGCTCCCGACTCGTCGGGATGTACCCGATGGGTCCGATCTTCGACGGCGCCGGCCTCAACGTGACCGTGTTGAGCTACCTCGACGCGATCGACGTCGGGCTCATGGCGTGTCGCGAGATGGTCCCCGAGCTGTGGAACCTCGCCGACGCGTTCCCCGCCGCCCTCGCCGACCTCGTCAAGGCCGCCGAAGGGGTCTGAGCGGGCCCAACCAACGTTCTGGCCATCTCCTGGTGTCCCATGAGCGCCAGAACCTGACCAGAACGAGGGCGGTCAGAGTCCGTCGAACACACCCGACTCGGGTTGCGTCGGGCGCTCGCCGCGGCGGATGAACCACTCCCAGCCGAACGCCTCACGGAAGGCCTCATCGGGCATCGTCAGGAAGAACGACGACTCGGGGATCTGGCTCGCGTGCGCGCGCATCGCGGCGCGCTTGTGGTCGGTGAACTCGCGCACGTCGACGGTCGTGGTGATCTCCGACTCAGGAGAACCCATCTCGTCGAAGTCCGATGGATCCGGCGCGTCGTCGCCGACACCGAGGTCGTCGGGGCGGGCGGCCATGAGGCGCTGGATGTGGTCGCGGTTCAGTGTCGACTCGTAGACGCGGGGCGTTCCCGCGAGCTCGGCGGCGCGCAGCCCGACGCGGTGCACCTGCACGTGGTCGGGATGCCCGTAGCCACCGTGGTCGTCGTAGACTGTGAGGACGTCGGCGTCCTCCTCGGTGAGGATCGCGGCGAGACGACCGGCGGCCTCGTCGACGTCGGCCGACCAGAACGATCCGTCGACGTCGTTCGTGGGCTCGCCGTCCATGCCGGAGTCGGTGTAGTCGAGGAACGTGACCCGCGCGACACCGAGCGCCTCGGCGGCGCGCTGCGTCTCGACGACGCGTCGCTCGGCGAGGGTCTCGCCGGGGTCGAGGAAGCCGTCGTCGACCTCACCGAGCTCGCCGCGCGTGGCGACGACCAGGACCACGCGGTTGCCCTCGGCGGAGGCGCGGGCCATCAGGCCGCCGGTTGCAATAGCTTCATCGTCTGGATGCGCGTGGAAGGTGACGAGGGTGAACGGCATCGCGCGATCCTGGCACGCCGCTCCCCTGTGAGGGGGGCGTCGTGGTGCGACGCAGAACCTGACGTTAGTGTTAGGGAACTGCCCGGCGACGTTGCCGTCGTTGGGCTCGAACGGGGGGTAGGTCGATGGGGAAGCACCCGCGTGGGTCGGGGAGGGGTCGACGCCTCGGCGCGCTCGTCACCGGGGTGGTGGTGCTCGCGGTCACGATGGGGGCAGGCGTCGGTGGAACCGTTGCCGGTGCCGCCGACAGCTCGACCTCGACGACGGAACCTGCCGGGGGTTGGCCCCAGGTCGACCAACCGGGCGTGACCGCCGACGAGATCCGCGTCAGCGGTGTGACCTCCACGACGAACCCGCTCGGTGGGCTGTACGGCACCGCCTTCGACGGCGTCCAGGCGTACTTCGACATGATCAACGACCAGGGTGGCCTCTACGGCCGCAAGCTCGTGATCGTGAAGCGCCACGACGACCAACTGAGCCAGAACGCCCGCGAGGTCGAGGCCATCCTCGACCAGGACAACGTGTTCGCGGTCCTGCCGGTGGCGACGATCGCCTCGTTCAGTGGCGCCCAGAAGCTCGCGGACGCGAAGATGCCGACCTTCGGCTGGGGCATCAACGACGAGTGGAGCGGGCCGCCGAACTTCTTCGGTCACCTCGGTGCGCTGTGCAACGGCAGCGAGTGCCCCGGCGTCGGCGTCCCGTGGCTGGCGAAGAAGTTGGGGAAGCACAAGCTCGGGATCCTCGGGTACAACGTGCCGTCGTCGGCTGACTGCATCGACGGGCTCAAGGCGTCGTTCGACAAGTACGGCAAGTCGGCGGACGCCAAGATCGTCTACGCGACGAAGGCGCTGTCGTTCGGCGTCACCGATCTCAGCACCGACGTGAAGAACATGGTCGACAAGGGCGTCGACCTGATCACCACGTGCATGGACACCAACGGCGTGCTCACGCTCGCCAAGGAGATGCGCCAGCAGGGCCTCCAGGCGCCGCAGTATCTCCCGAACGGATACGACCAGGAGTTCATGAAGAAGAACGGCGGCTTCTTCCAGGGCTCGATCGTGATCAGCCAGGTCGCGCCGATCGAGACCAAGCCGCAGTTCCCCGCGTTGAAGAACTACGTCAAGTGGATGAAGAAGCAGAGCAAGCCCCTCACGGAGAACGCCGAGATCGGGTGGGTCAACGCCGACAACTTCGTGACCGGGCTCAAGATGGCAGGGCCGAACTTGAGTCAGCAGGCCGTCGTCGACAAGCTCAACACCCTGACCGACTACGACGCGAGCGGGATGCTCGCTCCGATCGACTGGACCAAGCAGCACACCGACAAGCACTACCCGAGGTCGTGCACGGCCTACCTCAAGGTGGACAACTCGAAGTTGAAGCCGGTGTGGGGCAAGCCCGGCAAGCCGTTCCTCTGCTGGGGCGACACCGACAAGACCAACAGCGTCACGAAGATCAAGCCGACCGCGCGCCAGTAGGTACGGCGCAGGCTCCCAGCGGCCGTCGACCGAACGGAACCCGTGTCCGACCTCATCAGCTACGTCATCCGGGGGATCCCCTTCGGCTGTGTGTTCGCCCTCGTCGCGGTCGGCCTGGTCCTCACGTACCGCACGTCAGGGGTGTTCAACCTGGCGTTCGGCGCGCAGGCGTTCGTCTCGGCCGCGGTCTACTACGACACGCGGGTCCGCCACGAGTGGCCGATCGTCGCCGCGTTCCTGTTGGCCGTGGTCGTGGTCGGCCCGCTCGTCGGCTTCGTCCTCGACCGTTTCATCTTCCGGTACATGCGCTCGGCGTCGGAGCTGTCGCGCCTGGTCGCCGCGCTCGGTCTGCTCGTGGCGATCCCACAGATGGTCCAGCTCTGGTTCGGTCAGAGCCCGAGCTTCGGGGTCGTGGGGATCTGGCCGTCCTCGCAGGGCAGCGACTTCGCGGTGTACCACTGGGGTCAGTACGCGCTGAACGGTGACCAGGTCGCGACACTCATCGCGACGCTCATCGTCGGCGTCGGGCTCACTGCGATGTTCCGGTACTCGAGCATCGGGCTGCGCATGCGGGCCGTGGTCGAGAGCCCGCGGATGGCCGAGCTCAACGGCATCAACGCCGACCGGATCGGCACGTTCGCGTGGATGCTCTCGAGCCTGATCGCCGGCCTGTCGGGTGTGCTGCTCGCGCCGTTGTTCGCCCAGGTGAACGCCAACAACTTCACCATCCTCATCGTCGCCGCGCTGGCGGCCGCCGCGTTCGGCAAGCTCTCCAGCATCCCCCTCACGCTCTTCGGTGGGATCGCGCTCGGGATCCTCGGCGGGATCCTCGCGGGCTACCTCCCGACCAACAGCGTGATCGCGCAGGGCCTGCGTCCCTCATTGCCGTTCGTGGTCCTGTTCATCCTCTTGATCTTCTCGCCCGCGCTGCGCCGCGCCCGCGAGACCAAGGACCCGCTCGCCGGTGTCGACCCGCCACCCGCCGGGCTCGCGGCGGTGGAACGCAGCCGGGGGCTCACGTGGTCGACGAGGATCTTCGGGGTCGTCGTCGGCCTCGCCGCCATCTCGTTCGTGATGAACGACAAGTACTGGCTGCTCCTCGCGATCCAGGCGCTCGTCCTGGCGGTCATCTTCCTCTCGTTCACGGTGATCACGGGCATGGCCGGCCAGATCTCGCTGTGCCAGGCGACGTTCGCGGCGATCGGCGCGTTCGCAACCGCGCAGTTCGCGCATGCGCAGGGCACCCCGGTGATGCTCGCCATCGTGATCGGCGCCTTCGCGGCCGCGCTGATCGGAGCAGTCCTGGCGATCCCCGTGCTCCGGCTCGGGGGCATCTACCTCGCGCTCGCCACGTTCGCGTTCGCGCTCATGTTCGAGAGCATCTTCGTGCCGCTCGGCTGGGTGGGTGGGGGCGCGTCGCCGGTGCGGGTGGCCCGACCGGTGATCGGCCCCGTCGACTTCGCGGGCGACCGCGCGTTCTTCTTCCTGTGTCTCGCCGTCCTCATCATCATGAGCTTCCTCGTGATCCTCGTGCGCAGCGGCGCGACCGGCCGGTTCCTCGACGCCCTGCGCGGCAGTGAGACCGCCGCGCAGGCGATCGGCATCAACCCGACCCGCGCCCGCATCGTGGCGTTCGCGCTCTCGGCCTTCATCGCCGGACTGGGCGGCGGGCTCTACGCCAGCATGGCCGGCTCGGCCCAGCCCGCCGATTACGCGTACTTCTACTCGTTGTTCTTCGTCGTGTTGGTGGTGACGTTGGGCTCGCGCACGGTGGAGGGTGCGATCAACGCCGCGATCGGGTTCGTGATCATCCAGGAGATCCTCAAGCGGCTCGGTCTGAGCGCGAGCTGGGAGCCGATCTTCTTCGGCCTCGGCGCGATCACCTACGCGAAGAACCCCGAGGGGATCCTCGAGGCGCAGAAGCGGCGCTCCAACGCCTTCGTGCAACGCCAGTTCGACCGGTTCAAGCGCGGTGCGCCCGAACCGGCTCCGGCCCAACCGAGCTCCCCGTGAACGTCGACGCGGCTCCGCTGCTCGTCGCCGACTCGATCGTGAAGCGGTTCTCCGGGATCACCGCGCTGAGCGACGTGTCGTTGCAGGTGGGGGCCGGGGAGACGGTGGGCCTGATCGGCCCCAACGGCGCGGGGAAGACCACGCTGTTCAACTGTCTGCTCGGCATCCTGCGGCCCGACGGCGGACGGGTCGTGCTCGACGGCACCGACCTCACCAACTGGCCCATCCACCGACGCAGCCGAGCCGGGTTCGGGCGGACGTTCCAGCGCATCGAGCTGTTCGCGGGGATGACCGTCGTCGAACACCTCCTCGTCGCCGCCCGCGCCCGCCGCGGCAACGCCCACCTCTGGAAAGACGTCGTCGGGCTCGATCGTCCGACCGCAGACGACCGCGAGGACGCGGCCCGCACGCTCGAGCTCCTCGGCCTCACCGACGTCGCGGAACGTCCGATCGAGGCGCTCAGCCTCGGTCGCGGCCGCCTCGTGGAGGTCGGGCGGGCCCTCATGTCGGAGCCGAAGCTGCTCCTGCTCGACGAGCCGTCGTCGGGCCTCGACCGGTCCGAGACCGCGGAGCTGACCGAGACGCTTGAGGTCGTGAACCGCGAACGGGGAACCGCGATCCTGCTCGTGGAGCACGACGTGGAGATGGTGCAACGGTTCGCGTCGCGGCTCTACGTCCTCGACTTCGGCACGCTCATCGCCGAGGGTCCGACCCGCACGGTGATGAGCGACCCGTCGGTCCGCCGCGCGTATCTCGGTGAGTCGAACGTGTCCGACTCCGGCGTGGGTGAGGCGGTGTGAGCGCGACGGCGGAGCCGTCGACGCACGCGGCGCTCGCGTTGCGCGACGTCGATGCCGGCTACGGACCGTTCCGCGCGCTGTTCGGTGTGTCGTTCGAGGTCGCCGAGGGAGAGGTCGTCGCGCTCCTGGGTGCGAACGGAGCCGGCAAGACCACGGTGGCTCACGTCGCCTCGGGGTTACTCCACCCGACCGCGGGCACCGTACTGCTCGGCGGGGTCGACGTGTCGAAGGCGCGGCCGTACGAGATCGCCCGTCGCGGGGTGACGCATGCACCGGAAGGGCGCTCGGTGTTCGCGACGCTGTCGGTGGAGGAGAACCTGAGCCTCTCGTTCCGCCGCGAGCTCGGCAAGCGGGGCGTGCCCGCCGCGCTCGAGCAGGCGTTCGATCTGTTCCCCCGCCTGGGCGAGCGTCGCAGTCAGCTCGCGGGGACCCTGTCCGGCGGCGAGCAGCGCATGCTCTCGCTCGCGCGCGTGCTCGTGACGCCGCCGCGCCTGCTCATCGCAGACGAGCTGTCGCTCGGTCTGGCCCCGATCGTGATCGACGAGGTCTACCGGACGCTCGGCGAGGTCCGCGAAGCCGGCGCATCGGTGCTGCTCATCGAGCAGTACGTGCACCACGCGCTGGG
>JBBQMI010000073.1:0-7098 GCA_038328825.1 Acidimicrobiia bacterium
GACGCGCGCCTCGTGTTCCTCGGGCAGGCCGATCCAGAAGTCGAGCCCGAGCGGATCGCCGATCTCGGAGCGGAAGTAGGTGCCGATCGACGTCCCTGTCACCCGCTGGACGAGCTCACCGACGAGGTAGCCGTAGGTGACCGCGTGGTATCCCTGCTGCGTCCCGGGCTCCCAGCTCGGTGCCTGCTCCTCGAGCGCCTGGATCATCGGCTCCCACGAGAGCGCCTGCTCGAGCGTGAGCGGCCCGTCGACCCATGCGAGCCCGGCCTGGTGTGAGAGAAGGTCGCTCACCCGCACCGACCCCTTGCCCGCCGCACCGAACTCGGGCCAGTACTCCACCACCGGCGCGTCGACGTCGAGTCGACCCTCCTGCACGAGGCGGTTCGCGCAGACCGCCGTCGCGCCCTTCGTGGTCGAGAACACGACGACGATCGAGTCGCGGGTCCACGGTCTCCCGGTCGCTTCGTCGGCGACACCACCCCAGAGGTCGACCACAAGCTTGCCCCGGTGGTACGCCGAGAACGCCGCCCCGACATCGAGCCCGTCGGCGAAGTTCTGCTCGAATCGCTCGCGCACGGCCTCGAACCCCGCCGCAGTCCAACCCTCGGTGGTTCCACCGTCAGCCATGACCATGTGTTACCAGGTCGGCCGTTCCGGCGCCGGTGCGGTGCGGACGAGGTTCGCACCGGGCCATCGGCGCAGGCACGATCCGTTCGCAATCCGAACCTGGCGCGCCTCTTGATCGTCGCGGCGCTCCTTGACGTTCACGAAACACCCGGACCGCTGCATCCACTCGACGGGGCTGCACGAGGCTCGGTGATCCGTCCACCGACCACTCAAACAGCGGGTCCGAGCGCGGCCGGCTCGAGCTGGGATCATGTCGTCGATGACGCGCTCGATTGCGTCCGAACGGGAGGGACATGCCCGCTGGCCTCGATGGGAATCCGGAGCCCGTCCGATCGACAGTCCGAGATGCTGTGCTCGACGAGCTGTGTGACGCGATCGAGACCGCCGGTGCGTCGTCGCAATGGCGGGTCACACTCGTCGCGATCGACGGCCAGTCGGGCAGTGGCAAGAGCACGCTCGGCGATGAGCTGGCGAGCCGACTTCGAAGTCGTGGACGCGCCGTCGTCCGATCGACCACTGACTCCTTCCACAATTCCCGAGCCGAGCGGTTCCCGCCGGGCGTTGATCCGGCCGAGGGGTACCTCGCCCACTCGCATGATCTCGACACGCTCCGGTCGGTCCTGCTCGACCCGATGCGGGCCGGCGTCGGCGTCTATCGGTCGGCTGCGTTCGACGAACCGTCCGATGCCCCCGTCGACGTCGACCCCGAACCCGTGTGTCCGGGCAGCGTGCTCATCTTCGATGGTCTTTTCCTTCATCGACGCGAACTCCGGGAGTATTGGGACTACTCGATCTTCGTCACCGCGCCTGAGCGAATTCGACGTGCATCGGAGCGCTACGCCATCGTCGAGTCGGCGTCGGGTACAGAAGCCTTGCTGCACCTGTGTTGGTGGTGGAGCGTCGCGCGCCGTTACCACGAGGGCTGGCGCCTGTACGTCGAGGCGGTGATGCCCGAATCCATCGCCGACAGTGTGCTCGACAACGACGACCTGGCCGGCCCGACTCTCACTTCGAAGCGGTCCTGGTGAGACCGTCGAAGGACGCCGTGGACCCGGTCGAGCCGGCGGTGTTGTTCCACTAGAGCGAGGACCCGCACATCGCTCGCTTCGAGCCTCACGTCCCTCGCAGCAACCCAGACGTCGCGGCTGCAGTATGGGTGATCGACGGCTCACGGGCACCGTTGTACTGGGTCCCTCGAGACTGCCCTCGGGTGGGGTGTGGGCGAACGACGCACCGCAGCATCGCCGTCTGCAGCAGGTCTTCGGAACGGAGTCTCTGCGTGTGCACGCGGCCCCGAACTCGTGGTCGGGAGCGATCGCGTCGTGCAAGTTGTACGAGTATCGCTTCGGCGCCGCCGGATTCGATCCCTGGCCCGAAGCGGAAGGCCAATGGATCTCACGTCGAACGGTCACTCCGTTGGAGGTCGTACCGGTGGGTGATCTGCTCCTCCGATACACCCAGGCGAACGTCGACCTCCGTCTCCTCCCCGACCTGCGCGCGATCCGCGCCACGGTCCTCGACAGTCGACTGCCGTTCAGCATTGTCCGCTACCAAGGTTGACGGGCGTGCCAGGGCTTCCCGATATTTTCGCGCTCGCCCCCCGCCGTGAGGCACGCTTGCCGGGTGCACGCTCCCTCGTCGGATCTCTCCCTTCGATGCTGACAGAACGCTTGGAAGTTCGGCCGACGATCGAACGCGATCGGGATCGCTTCGTCGCGCTGTTCTGTGATCCGGAGTTCATGGTGTTCTCTGCCGGTGTCCACGACCGCGAGTTCGCGAACGCGCGCTTCGACGCGATGCTGCACGCGTCGGCCGAACTGCCGTTCGCGAAGCAGCCGGTGATCGAACGAGCGACCGACACGATCATCGGCTACAGCGGCGTCGCGTGGTTCGACTTCGAGGGTGCCCGGAGATTGGAGTTCGGGTATCGCCTCGTGCCGGAGGCGCGCGGGCACGGGTACGCGACCGAAGCGGGTCTTGCCGTTCTCGAACCCGCCGTCGAGGCGTTCCGTGGTGAGCTGCTCGCAATGGTGGATCCGACGAACCGCCCGTCGAGGAACGTGATCACCAAGCTCGGGTTCGAGTTCTGGAAGCAGGCGGAGGTCGATGGTTACCTCGACGACCTCTACCGTCGGTCGTTCACCTGACGCGGGCGAGGTGGTGCTCGACGGCGGCGAGCCAGGCGTCGCGGTTCTCCTCCTGGGGGGAGTGCGCGGCGTCGGGGATGACGACCAGCTCGGCGCCGGGGATCGTCGCGGCGAGGTCGTCGGCCGCGACACGCAGGCCGTGGTCGTTCACGCCGACGATGACCGTGGTCGGGATGTCGAGGCCCGCGAGGCGGTCGAGGATCGACGGGTAGGAGATGAGCTCCTCACCGAGCTCCGTGAACGCGACCGGGTCCATCTGCGAGAGCTTCGTCTTCATCGCCACCCGTTGCGCCTCGGCGACGTCGCTCTCTCCGAGGAAGCCCTGGAGCAACTCGTACAACGCCGAGGTCCCCTGCGTCCGCACCATCTCGATCCCGGCCCGCATCATGTCGGCGTTGTCGACGGCAGTCCCGGCAGCGGTGTCCATGAGCACGAGCGAACGCACGCGCTCCGGATTCGCGAGCGCGTAACGCATAGACACGATCCCGCCCATCGAGTGGCCGAGGAGGTCGAAGCGTTCGAGCTCGAGATCGTCGAGGAGCACTGTCATGTCGGCGACGAGCTGATCGAAGGTGTACGTGGCCGCGTCGCCGGTGTTGGGGCTCTCGCCGTGGCCGCGGTGGTCGAAGGTGACCACCTGGCGGTCGGCGGCGAGCGTCTCGACGACACCGCTCCAGTCGAGCGAGCTGCCGGTGAACCCGTGCACGAGCACGAGGGGGAAGCCGTCGCCGGTGCTGTCGTAGGCCAGGGCGACGGTCAGGTCGTTCGCCGCATCGGTCGGCGCATCCTTCATTCCCGGACGCTACCGCCGGCTACGGGACCACGTCGACGAGCTCGAACGCGTCGACGTCGACGAGGCCCTTGTCGGTGATGCGCAGCTGGGGGATCACCGAGAGCCCGAGGAACGAAAGGTTCATGAACGGCGCGCTCGCGGTCACGCCCAGGTCGCGCGCGGCTGCCGTGTTCACCGCGGCTGCGAGATCCGCGACCTCGCGTGCCGGGAGTGGCGACATCAGGCCGCCGATGGGCAGGGGGACCTCGGCGAGCACCTGCCCATCGAGCACCGCAACCTGACCACCGCCGAGCTCGGCGAGGCGACCGACCGCGACCTCCATGTCGGCCGGTCCCTCCGGGCCGCGCGCGCCGACCACCATGCAGTTGTGGGCGTCGTGCGCGACCGTCGAGGCGATCGCACCGCGGGTCAGTCCGAAGCCCGAGACCCAGCCGAGGCCGATGCGACCGGTCTCGTGGTGGCGTTCGAGCACCGCGATGCGGGCGACGTCGAGTGAGGGATCGGTCACGTCGAGGATGAGGTTGCCCGTCGTGAGCTGACCGGGGACCAGGCCGATGACCCGAGCCGCGCCGCCGGGCGGCGGCGCGAGGTCGAGCTGGGCGACGGCGGGGATGCGGCCGAGGTGCACCGAGCCGAGCATCCACGCGGGCGGTGGCGACGACGGGACCGCGCCGGGCACGATGTCGCCACCGTCGACGACGAGGTTCCCGCGCTGCCACACGCGAGTGGGCCGGAGCTCGTCGAGTGAGTCGAACGCGAGCACGTCGGCCTGGTAGCCGGGTCCGAGCGAACCGAGGTGGTGGAGGTTGTGGTACTCGGCGCCGTTCAACGTCGCGAGCACGAGCGCGTCTTCGATCGACACGCCGTGCTCCACCGCGAGTCGGATGCAGTCGTCGACGTGACCGCGCGTCAGGATGAGGTCGGGCTCGCGGTCGTCGCTGCACAGCGCGACGTGACGGGTGCCGTGGCGTAGCACCAGGGGGATGAGGTCGACCAGGTTGCGGCTCGCCGACCCCTCGCGGATGAACACCCACATCCCCTTGCGGAGCTTCTCCTCGGCCTCGTCGAGCTCGGTGCACTCGTGATCCGACTCGATGCCGGCCGCGAGGTAAGCGTCGAGCTGCTCGCCGCGGACACCGGGCGCGTGGCCGTCGACCCGGCGCGGGCCGGCCGCCTTGATCTTGGCGGCGATCTCGGGGTCGCCCGCGATCACGCCGGGGAAGTTCATGACCTCGGCCACACCGATCGCGCCGTGGTCGTCGAGCAGGACGCGCACGTCGACCGCGCCGAGCTCGGCGCCGGCGCTCTCGAACGGAGAGGCGGGCACGCAGCTCGAGGCGCACACGCCGAAGGTGAACGGGAGCCCGGCTGCGGCCTCGGCGAGCGCGACGACGCCGCGAACGCCGAACACGTTGGCGACCTCGTGCGGATCGGCCGCGACCGCGGTCGTGCCGTGGGGGAGGACGCTGCGCACGAACTCGTCGACCCAGAGCTTCGTCGATTCGAGGTGCATGTGCGCGTCGACGAAGCCGGCGGTCAGTGCGGCACCACCGACGTCGATCGTCTCCGCTGAGTCGCGCGGACCCCAACCGACGACGACACCGTCGCAGATCGCCAGGTCGGTGGCGATCCACTCCTTGGTGGTCGGGACGAACACGCGACCGCCCGTGAGGAGGAGATCGGCCGGGACCGCGCCGCGCGCCGCGGCGACGGCGCGCGGTGATGCTGCCGGCCGGCTCACGTGTGGGCCTCGAGCCAGGCGATCACGTCGGCGGTCACGTCATTGCGGTTCGTCTCGTTGAACAGCTCGTGGCGCGCGTCGGGATGCACGCGCAGCGTCACGTCGCGCACGCCCACGGCGCGGTAGGCGTCGGCGAGCGCGGTGCCCCCGGCGGCTCCGCCCACAGGGTCGACCGAGCCGTTCGCGATCAGGATCGGGAGGTCGGCGGGGACCGCGTCGGTGGGTCCGCCGAGGAGGAACGCCATCTCCTCGAACGGGAAGTCGGGCTGAAAGCCGCACCAAGGGTCGTCGACGTACTTCCGGACCTCGGCGGCGTCGCGACTCAGCCAGTCGTAGTCGGTGGCGGCCGGCGCGAACGGCGCGTTGAGATCGGCGGGAGGCAGGAACTCCGGCTCCATGAGGGTGGTCCCCGAGAGGATCAGCCCGGTGAGCTCGGTTCCCCAGCGGATCGCGAACTTCTGGGCGAGCATCGAGCCCCAGCTGTGACCCAGGAGGAAGAACGGGGCGTCGGCCGCGGCGTCGTGCACCGCACGGGTGACCGCGTGCAGCGACTCGATCGTGCCTTCGGTGCCGCGCGGTCCGAGGTGGCCGAGGCCGCCCGTCGCGTCCGCGGTCTGTCCATGGGCGCGCTGGTCATGGGCCGTCACCGAGTAGCCGGAAGCGTTGAGCGCCCTCGCGAGCCGGCCGTAGCGCTGGGCGTGCTCGCCGAGACCGTGGGCCACGTGCACCAGACCGCGGGCAGGGCCGTCGACCTCCCAGTGGTAGGTGGTGATCGGCACGTCGTCGTCGTCGACGACGGTGAAGATCTCTGGCGTCGACGTCTCGGGCACGGACAAACCCTAAACCGCCCGCTCCCGGTACCATCACGCGATGGGACAACCCGAAGTGCGAGTCGAGCGTCTGATCAGGGCGGATCCTGTCGAGCTCTACGAGCTCGTCGCCGATGTCGGGCGCATGGGGGAGTGGTCGCCCGAGACCGAGGCGTGCACGTGGTCGGGTGGTGCCACCGGTCCGGCAGTCGGTGCGAAGTTCAAGGGGACGAACCGCAACGGGAAGAAGAAGTGGTCCACCGAGTGCAAGGTGGTCGTCGCCGAACCCGGCAAGGCGTTCGCGTTCGAGGTCAAGGCCGGCCCGTTCAGGGTGGCCCGGTGGACGTACACGTTCGACGGCTCCGGTGACGCGTGCCGGGTCACCGAGACGTGGACCGACCAACGCGGTCAGATCGCGACCTGGGCCGGGAAGCCGGCGAGCGGGGTCGCCGACCGGGCGGATCACAACCGGGTGACGATGGAGCAGACGCTCGAGCGCCTCGCCACCGCGGTGGAGAGCACGAGCGCCTGAACGCGCGTCACCCGAGTCTCGGCCTCAGGCGCTCGGTAAGGAGTCGGGCTCCTTCTCTGCTAGCCTGGTCGAGTTCGCACCTGCGAACCCATCGCTTCTCAGGACTGTCCGCGGCTCACGCCGCAGGGAACGGTCCGTCTCGAACCTCGTTGCAGCCTCGTTGACGGTGCGCCGCGCAGATCGAGTGAGTGCGCCGGCCCGCAATGCCCGCCCCGATCGGGGCGCAACGATTGCCCCGTTCTGTCGGGGCCAAGGAGAACCACCGTGTCCAGCTTCACCGATCTCGGCGTGCCCGCCGACCTCGCCGCCGCGCTCAGCGCGCGGGGCATCGAATCCCCGTTCCCGGTCCAGGCCGCGACGATCCCCGACCAACTCGCCGGCCGCGACGTGTGCGGCCGTGCGCCGACCGGCTCCGGCAAGACCCTCGCGTTCGGCGTCCCGCTGGTCGC
>JBBQMI010000074.1:0-7039 GCA_038328825.1 Acidimicrobiia bacterium
ACGCCGAGGGTTTCGCCTACCCGCTGCCCCAGCAGATCACCGTGCTCCCCCCGGATCCCGAAGACCAGATTCCCGAAGACCCGACCCCCGAGAAGTAGGTTCCCGCCTCCGTGTCCGAGACCCTGATCTTCGTCCTCATCATCGTCCTCGGCCTGGCGCTCGTCGGCCTCGGCATCGGCGCGTCACGCCGGGCCCGCCGCCGCACCGACCGGGTCGCCCGCGAGCTCGGGATCCCCGAGGAGGAGCTCCCGCCCCTCCCCGAGGAGCTGCCACCGATCCTGCCGATCCCCGAGGTGGAACCGCCGGGGACAGTCGCGCCGTCGCCGACCGAGGTCGCCGAGCCCGAACCGGTCCCGGAGCCCGGGCCCGAGCGGGTCAAGCCGCGTCTCCGTGACCGCCTCGGCAAGACCCGGGCCGCCTTCGCGGGTGCGCTCGGGGCCCTGCGCGGCGGCGGCAGCATCGACGACGACACGTGGGACGAGCTCGAGGAGGCGCTGATCCTCGCCGACGTCGGCGTCCCGACCACGACCCGCATCCTCGACGACGTGAAGGCGCGCGTCGCCGCCGACAAGATCACGACCGTCGACGGCGTCGGGGGTGTGCTGCGCGATGAGCTCGCGTCGTTGCTCGAGGTCGGCGACCGCACCCTCGTGTGTCCCGCGGGCGAGACCAACGTGTGGATGTTCGTCGGGGTGAACGGTGTCGGGAAGACCACGACCATCGCCAAGCTCGCGCAGCGCGAGACCGGCGAAGGGCGCACCGTCGTGCTCGCGGCGGCCGATACGTTTCGCGCCGCGGCCGCGGAGCAGCTCGCGACCTGGGCCGACCGCGTCGGAGCCGACCTCGTGCGGGGTCAAGAGGGTGCCGACCCGGGATCGGTCGTGTTCGACGCGATGAGCGCGGCGCAGAGTCGCCACGCCGACCTCGTGCTCGTCGACACCGCCGGCCGTCTCCACACGAAGGTCAACCTCATGGAGGAGCTGAAGAAGCTCCGTCGCATCGTGGACCGCACGCCGGGCGCACTCAAGGAGGTGCTGCTGGTCGTCGACGCCTCGACCGGTCAGAACGGGCTCGTCCAGGCCCGCCAGTTCGCCGAAGCCGTCGACGTCACCGGCGTGGTGCTCACCAAGCTCGACGGCACCGCCAAGGGCGGTATCGTCCTCGCCATCCAGGCCGAGCTCGGGATCCCGGTGAAGGTCGTCGGTGTCGGCGAGACCGCCGACGATCTCGTCGCGTTCGACCCGACCGAGTTCGTCGCCGCGCTGTTCGAGGAGTGAACGACGCCCCTATCGGGCGGCGGTCGCGAGCCCGAGGGTCGAGTACAAGAAGTTCGTGGTCAGGTCGAGGATCTGGGTCCGGTTCTGCACGTACGGGACGTGGCCTTGCCCCTGCCACGTGATCAGGTACGACTCCAACCCGGCCGCGTGCGCGTCGTCGACGGTCTTCTTGCCCGAGGCGTAGGGCACGAGCGGGTCGCTGGTGCCGTGGAAGAGCAGCGAGGGTGCGTCGCCGGCGTTGACTTGGGCGAGGATCGCGGAGCCCGAGAGCGAGACTGCTGCCCCGACGCGGGACGATACAGCGGGCAGGGGCCCGGGCTTCGGGGTGTCGCCCTCGAAGCCGACGTTGAGCGCGGTGATCGCGCCGGCGGAGGAGCCGCCGATCGCAATACGCGTCGGGTCGACCCCGTAAGTGGCGGCATTGGAGCGGAGCCACCGCACCGCGGTCTGTGCGTCGGTGAGGGCGTCGACGATCGCCAGGAGGCACTCGCTGCTCACGATCGTGCAACCCGTCGGGGAGAGTCGGTAGCTGATCGAGACGTTCACGAAGCCCTTTCTCGCGAACACGTTCGACTCGTCGACGATCTCGCCTGAGGTCCGCGACCCACTCTTGAAGCTGCCGCCGTGCACCCAGATCACCGCGGGACGGCTGGTGACGGTGTCGCCAGTGGGGCGATAGAAATCGGCGAACTGCGTCTCGGGGAGGCCGGTCTGGCGACTGACGGGGCTGGCGTAGGGGACGTTGAGAGTCGTCGTCACCGCGGAGAACACGTCGTCGCGGTAGCGCAGCGGTGCCGGTCCGGGCGGAGGCAGGAGCGCGCATCCGGCCGCGAAGACAACGACGAGCGCCGCGGCGAGAAGGACCAAGGAACGACGGAGCATGCGGATCTCCCCCAGCAGACCGACGTGGGTGCCGGTCTCGTGCAGGTCGTCATAGTACCGGCGTCGGCACCGGTAGCATGACGGCCCCATGTTCGACGCCCTCTCCGACCGATTCGACGGCATCTTCACGCGCCTCCGCAGCCGCGGTCGCCTGACCGAGAAGGACGTCGACGAGGTGTGCCGCGAGATCCGTCTCGCGCTCCTCGAGGCCGACGTGAACGTCCGGGTCGTGAAGGGCCTGATCGCGCGGGTGAAGGAACGGGCCCTGGGCGCCGACGTCGCCAAGAGCCTCAGCCCGGCGCAGCAGGTCATCAAGATCGTCCACGAGGAACTGATCACCACCCTGGGCGGCGAGAGCGGCAAGCTCGCGATGAGCTCGAAGCCGCCCACCGTCGTGATGCTCTGCGGGCTCCAGGGTTCCGGCAAGACCACCGCCGCGGGCAAGCTCGCGCGGCAGTTGAAGAGCCAGGGGCTCGGCGTGCTGCTCGTAGCGGCCGACCTGCAGCGTCCGGCCGCGGTCGAGCAGCTGCGCGTGCTCGGCCGCCGACTCGACGTCCCGGTGTTCTCGGCACCCGACGACGCCGTGGCCGAAGGGCGCGGCGACGTCGTCGCGGTCGCGCGGGGCGTGCACGACGAAGCCGCCCGGCTCGGCAAGAACGTCGTGATCGTCGACACCGCGGGTCGTCTGCAGGTCGACACCGCGTTGATGGACGAGTTGCGGGAGGTGCGCGACATCGTGAAGCCCCACGACACGCTCCTCGTCGTCGACGCCATGACCGGTCAGGAAGCGGTGAACGTCGCGACGGCGTTCGACGAAGCGGTCGGTCTCGACGGCGTCGTGCTCACCAAGATCGACGGCGACGCACGTGGCGGCGCCGCGCTCTCGGTGAAGGAGGTCGTCGGCAAGCCCATCCTGTTCGTGGGAACCGGCGAGAAGCTCGAGGACTTCGAGCCCTTCCATCCCGACCGCATGGCGAGTCGGATCCTCGGCATGGGCGACGTGCTGACGCTCATCGAGAAGGCCGAAGCCGTTTTCGACGAAGGCGTCGCCGAACGGACGGAGGCGAAGCTCCGCACCGGGCAGTTCACCCTCGGCGACTTCCTCGACCAGATGCGTCAGGTCAAGAAGATGGGGCCGCTCCAGAACGTGCTGAAGCTGATGCCCGGCATCCCCAAGGAGCTCAAGAACGCCCAGCTCGACGACGGCGAGCTGGCCCGGGTCGAGGCGATCATCTGCTCGATGACCCTCGCCGAGCGCAACGACCCGTCGCTGATCAACGGCTCGCGGCGCCTGCGGATCGCCCACGGCAGCGGCACCACCACCCAGGAGGTGAACGCCATGCTGAAGCAGTTCAAGATGGTCCAGCAGATGATGAGATCGATGGCGTCGGGCAAGCGTCCGAAGCTCCAGATCCCGGGGATGTAGCCTCGCGCGTTCCCCGGTGCCCTCCGAGGGGCCCAGCGGCATCGAGATCCAGCCGCGAGATCCAGCACGAGATCGACGAGAGAGGCGTTCTGTGGCAGTCAAGATCCGCCTGATGCGGGTAGGCAAGAAGAAGCAACCGTCGTACCGCGTGGTCGTCGCCGACGGGCGTTCCCCGCGCGACGGTCGGTACATCGAGATCATCGGCCAGTACGCGCCGCGCCAGGAGCCGTCGTTCTTCACCATCGACGACGAGAAGGCGCTCGAATGGTTGAAGAAGGGCGCGCAGCCCACCGACCAGGTGCAGAAGCTGCTCGCCGAGAACGGCGTGTGGGAGCGCTACCAGACGGAGCGGGGCCAGTCGGCCGCGCTGGTGAAGGCGGGTCCGAAGCGCGCCGCGCCGAAGCTCTCGAAGAAGGCGCAGGCGCGCGCCGCGTCGGCTGCCGAGGCACCGGCCGCGACCGAGACCGTCGACGCACCGGCCGAGGTCGAAGCGCCCGAAGCTGCCGCCGACGAAGCGAGTGCCGAGTGAGCGACGACGTCGAAGAGATCGCCGACGAGTACTACGACGACGACGAAGTCGCGCCCGAGGGCAACCGCATCGACGGTGGCAAGTGCCGCGCGGTGGTCGAGCACGTCGCTCGCAACATCGCCGACGAGCCCGACGCGATCGAGGTCGACGTCGAGGAACGCCACGGTGAGGTGACGCTGCTCATCCGCACGAGCCCCGACGACATGGGTCGACTCATCGGTCGGCGGGGTCGCGTGATCCAGGCGCTGCGCCAGGTGGTGCGCGCTGCGGGCACGGCCGACGGCGTGAAGGCGAACGTCGACGTCCTGGAGTGAAGTCGTCGAGCCGATGACGGGGCTTTCGACCAGATGAAACGCCTCGAGGTGGGCCGCGTCGGGCGGGCCCACGGGATCCTCGGCGAGATGGCCGTCACGCTCCACACGAACCGCCGGGAACGGGTCCTGCCCGGCACGATCCTGTACGTCGGAGATCGTCCGCTCGTGGTGACCGCGTCACGCGAGCACAAGGGTCGCTGGCTCGTGACGTTCGAAGGCGTCGCCGACCGCACCGCGGCCGAAGCGCTCACGGGCGAGATCCTCACGGCCGACCCGCTGGGGCCGCTCCCCGCCGACGAGCTCTGGCTCCACGAGCTGGTCGGAGCGGAGGTCCGCGACAAGCAGGGCGCGTCACTCGGCACGGTGACCGCCGTGGATGCCAACCCCGCGCACGACATCCTCGTCGTTGACGACGACCTGCTGGTGCCCGTCGTGTTCATCGTCGAGCACGGCGAAGGTGTCGTGGTCGTCGACCCGCCCGAAGGGCTGATCGAGATCAACCGGCGCGACTGACGTGCGGGTCGATCTCTTCTCGATCTTCCCCGAGTACCTCGACGGGCCGTTGCGCGCCTCGTTGCTGGGTCGGGCCCGCGACGCCGGCATCCTCGACATCCGCATCCACGATCCGCGTGAGCACACCTCCGATCGGCACCGCAGCGTCGACGACGCGCCGTTCGGTGGCGGTGCGGGGATGGTGATGCGTCCGGAGCCGTTGGTCGCGGCGATCGAAGCGGCCGAACCGCTCCGACCGGTGTTGCTCCTCGGTGCGTCGGGCGCGCGCTTCGACCAGGCGACCGCGCGTGAGCTGGCGGCGGGGGAGGGGTTCGCGCTCGTGTGCGGTCGGTACGAGGGTGTCGATCAGCGGGTCGCCGATCACGTCTGCGACGGTGAGCTGTCGGTCGCCGACGTCGTCCTCTCGGGCGGCGAGGCCGCTGCGCTCGTGGTGGTGGAGGCCGTCGCCCGGCTGGTGCCGGGGGTGATGGGGAACGAGACCTCGGCCGACGACGAGTCGTTCGGCCCGGACGGACTGCTCGAGTACCCGCAGTACACCCGGCCGGCCGAGTTCCGTGGCTGGGAGGTCCCGGAACCCCTCCGCTCGGGCGATCACGCCCGGATCCAGCGGTGGCGTCGGGCCCAGTCGCTGCGCCGGACCCTCGACCGCCGGCCCGATCTCCTGGCCGGCCGTGGCGTCACGGAGGCGGAACGGGAGCTGCTCGCAGAGTTCGGACTCGACCGGACCGAGGGCTGATCCGCTAGGTTTATTCTCTCCACCCGCCCGTACGGGCCCCTCTGAGGACGGTCGCGCCATGAATCCCACCGATCTCGTCGATCGCGCGAGCCTGCGCGACGACATCCCCGACTTCGCCCCTGGCGACGCGTTGAAGGTCCACGTCCGGGTCGTGGAGGGGAACCGCGAGAGGGTCCAGGTCTTCCAGGGTGCCGTGATACGGCGCCAGGGCAGTGGGATCCGGGAGACCTTCACGGTCCGGAAGGTGAGCTTCGGCGTGGGCGTGGAGCGGACCTTCCCGGTGCACTCGCCGATCGTGTCGAAGATCGAGGTGGTCACCCGGGGCGACGTGCGCCGGGCGAAGCTCTACTACCTCCGGGACCGGATCGGGAAGGCTGCGAAGATCAAGGAGAAGCGGGTCTGAGCTCGC
This sequence comes from Acidimicrobiia bacterium, assembly GCA_038328825.1. GTDB lineage: Bacteria > Actinomycetota > Acidimicrobiia > IMCC26256 > JANYLB01 > JANYLB01. The sequence goes on from JBBQMI010000074.1 coordinate 6,087, forward strand.
TCCGCGGTCCCGGCGGTGACCGCATCCGGTCGCCGTTCCTGGGCCTACAATCGATCTCGTGAGCGCCGAGGATCTCGAGCGGTACGAGACGGAGATCGAGCTCCAGCTCTACAAGGAGTACCGCGACGTCCTCCCGATGTTCTCGTTCGTGGTGGAGACGGAACGCCGCTTCTACCTCACGAACTCGGTGCAGATGGACGCCCGTAACCAGGACGGCCGCACCTACTTCGAGCTCCGGCTCCAGGACGCCTGGGTATGGGACATGTACCGCCCGGCCAGGTTCGTCGCGAACGTGAAGGTCGTCACGTTCAAGGACGTCAACATCGAGGAACTCGCCGGCAAAGACGCCTAGCCGAGCTCCCGGGCCCGCCCCGACTCCAGGGCGACCCCACCGAATGGCCAGGAGCCGAACGTGGACGCACTCCGCAGGAACAAACCGAGGGCGAACCCGCGCCCCGACGCTCGCCGGGCCCGCGGCGCGCGCGGCGAGACGCTCGCCGCGGATCGCTACGTGGCCGCGGGCTACGAGATCCTCGACCGCAACTGGCGGTGCCGCCAGGGCGAGCTCGACCTCGTCGTGCAGCGCGACCGCGTCCTGGTGTTCTGCGAGGTCAAGACGCGCTCGAGCGACCGCTTCGGCGCGCCGATCGAGGCGATCACCCGGGAGAAGCGGCAGCGGATCCGCGTGCTCGCTGGGCGTTGGCTCGATGAGCACAAGCCGGTCGTGCGGGAGGTGCGCTTCGACGTCGCGTCGGTCTTGCTCGGTGCCGACGGCTCCGCTGTCGTCGACGTGATGGAAGGCGCCTTCTAGCCCGAGGATCGGCCCGAGTTGCGCAGGCGGCGAGCCCAACACGGGGTGTGCCAGTGGCGCCGGAGGTCGGGGGCGTCGAGTGGCACCACCACCTCGTGGCCCGTGCCCGGCCGGATCTCGTGGTCGCAGCCGGGGCAGCGGT
>JBBQMI010000075.1:0-6999 GCA_038328825.1 Acidimicrobiia bacterium
GCTAGCCCCGATCGTTCATGGGTCTGACTGAAGAATCTGTCGCTCAGCGCGACAGGAGCCCTTCTCGTAGGGCATTCTCGGAGTTCTGACGCAACGAGAAGCCGGCGAGGAAGGGCACCTGACAAGTGAACGGTAACAGCACGGTCCGGGTCGGGATCGAGTCCGGCGACCGTCAGGTCGTCGCGCATGTCGGACTGCACGCGCTGGGCGCGTTCGCAGACCGACTCGGGCTCGGTGCCCGCCTCTCTGAACAGATCCCATGGGCGGGTGAACGGCCGCCGGTCCACGACCGTGGAACCGTGTTGACCCAGGCGATGTTGATGCTTGCGGGTGGTGGCGAGTCGTGCGCGGACATCGAACATCTCCGTGCTCAGGTCCGCCTGTTCGGGCCGGTGCCGTCGGACTCGACCTTGTATCGCACGATCACTGCACTCGATCCAGCGACGCTCGGGCGGCTCGGCACCGCGATGGCCGAGACCCGCGCCCGGGTGTGGGACCGCGCGGATGCGAGCGCGGGGCCGGTTGTGTTGGACATCGACGCGTCGTTGATCCAGGTCCACTCGGAGAACAAGGTGGGGACAGCCCCGAACTTCAAACGGGGTTTCGGGTTCCATCCGATGTTCTGTTTCGCGGACGCGACCGGCGAAGCCCTCGCCGCGATCCTGCGTCCCGGCAACGCGACCTCGAACGATGCCGGTGATCACCTCCACGTGCTCGACACCGCGATCGGCCAACTCCCCACCGGCCTCGCTGCCGGGCACCGACCGAGCAACGATCCCGACATTGCCGCCCGTCCGGTCGTGGTGCGCACCGACTCGGCTGGTTGTTCCCACCCTTTCGTGTTCGGGTGCCGGGCCCGCAACGTCGGGTTCGCGGTCGTCGCTCGCCGCAACGCCCGGATCCATGGGGCAATCGCGAACCTTCCGGTCGGCGACGACCGGTGGCTGCCCGCAGTGCGGGCCAACGGTGAGGAACGCACCGATGCGTTCGTGTGTGAGCTCACCGACCTGATCGATCTCGACGGATGGCCCGACGGCACCCGCCTCATCGTGCGGCGCGAGCCACGACACCCCGGCGCGCAACACTCGTTGTTTCCCTCCGAGGAGTTCCGATACTGGGGTCACTACACCGACCAGCCCGACAGTCCCGTCCACTCCGATCTGTTCATGCGTGCCCACGCGCATGTCGAAGACCACATCCGACGCCTCAAAGGCTCCGGCCTGTGCCGATTCCCGTTCGCTGACCTCGACGCGAACCGGGCGTGGCTCACACTCGTGTGCATGGCCGCCGACCTCGTCCGCTGGTTCCAACTGCTGTGCTGTCACGGCGAACTCGCGGTCGCGGAACCGAAACGGCTTCGCTGGACGCTCTGGCACACCCCCGCCCGCGTCATTCGCAAAGCCGGCCGCGACATCGTGCGCATCCTCGACGGATGGCCCACCACTCGCGACCTCTTCGACGCATACCAGCACATCACCGCGATCACCTGACACCCGCGATCGCACCCCACCAATCTGGCGAACACGCGACCCAACACGCCCCAGCACCGACACACGCGCCGTTCCCCAGCCCGCGGCGGGCACCGACACGGCGCCCCATGGCCCAGTCACCAAAATCACCGATCGACCGACCCCAGAATCACCCCGGCCGCCGTCCCTCACTTCTCATGAACGATCGGGGCTAGCTAGCGCGCTCGACACGTGATGTTCGTCGCTACCGGAAGATCGGATCGCACGGACCCTGTCGCTGAGCTCCCGACGGTCGCGATGGAGCCAGACGACATCAGGCCGACCCAGGTGCATGGCGGCGCAACGTACTGCAGGGCGAGAGCGGCCGCGAGGACCGCGCAGCTCAATCGGCTTGCGGACCGCCTGACCGAGCAGAGCATCCCTACTTTCATCCCTACAACTGCGTCGCACGCCGTGGACGGGGGATGGCGGGGCGGAGAATCGGTGCAGGTCAACGGACTGAGGAAGTCACCGCAGACGGTACGAGAGGATCTACACGATCTTCGAGGGCACCTCCGAGATCCAGCCTCGTGATCGCCCGCGCCATCTCGGGGATCCACATCCCGTAGGCGTCGACGAACGCAATGATGGTGTCCCACGGCTTCGGAGAGCCGCTCGCGGACTCGAGTTCGGAGCTGACTGGCGCGTCGGTCGCATCGATGCGGCGGTGACCTCAGCCGTGCGCTCGGGTCTCGAGCCACTCGACCACGTGGTGTTGCCGGAGGAACCGCGCCCACTCGAGGGGTGGCGCGTTGAACACGGGATCCCTCGCCTCCGTGTCGGCGCCCCGCTCGACGAGCAGCTGCACGACGTCGAGCTCACCGGCTCCTGCCGCAAGGTGCAGCGGCGTCGTCCCATCGGCGGGGATGACCGCGCCGGCTCCGACCAGCGCGGTGACGAGCTCCCAGCGGGCGTACGAGGCCGCCACCCTCATGAGCTCGGTCGCCGCGGCGTCGGTTTCGTCGACCTCGTCGGCGAGGGTGAGATCGCCACGCACCGCTCGCTCGCTGGCCGCGTCCACACCAAGGGGGTGCTGCCAGCGCCAGAGGTCGCGTAGGAGCGCGATCTCGGCGCCGTGGTGGATGAACTCGTCGAGCATGTGCAGAACGTACGCGGCTCGCGTCCGATCGGCGTAGCCACGTCCGACCGGGCCGACCCTCTCACCCAGGTGCTCCTCCGACACGAGCGCCAGGTGGGCTTCCCAGCGATCGTGCGCCCGATCGAGCAGGGCGAGCGCCTCGGCGGCCTTCGCCGGCGGTGCGCCCTGGGGATCGTCGAGGCCGATCGGATCGCCCTGGGGGGCCACGTCGAGCCACGCCGGTGCACGGTTTTCGCCGTACATGTCGATGAGGTGCCACAGACGCCAGGCGATCGTCGTGAACGGCTCGGGGTTGGGGCGGGGGAGCGGCCAGTCGGTGCGCCAGCTGCCGTCGGAACGCGCCCGGATCGTCCAGCACCCCGGCGCGGGTTCCCAGAAGTACTCGGCGTCGGTCAGTCCGTCGAACCGGCTGCGCAGCCGCTGCCACACCTCGTCGGAGAGATCGACCAGCTCCCGTTTCACCTCGACCATGAAGCGCGACGCTACGCGTCCGTCCGTCTCGACGCCCTCACGCGCGCGGTTGCGCATGAGATGCTCATCGCTTCCTGGACCAGTCACGGGCACAGGACGCCCGATTCGGCGCGGTCCGATCGGCAGTCAGCTGCCGGTCGAGATGGTGGCGATTCGAGCGCAGAGAGCGTGAAGGCGAGATGCATGCCGTTCTCGGCTGAGCTCCGAGCTGCACTTGCAGAACACCTCGACGATCGGACCGCGAAGGCGGCGGAGGTCGTCGACCGAGACGCTCGCTCACCAGTTGCTGTCGACGACCCCGCATCCGTTCTCGCGAGCCAGGGCGAACATGATTCCGATCGAGGCCGCACCGAGTCGTCTCGATGCATCCGCGTCGCGCACGCCGAGCGCATCCATCAACGCTTCCTTGATGGTGTCTTTGGCGAAGAGAGGCAACCCGAGGTTCCGGGCCGGGCCGGGCGCGATCGTCGCGGGCAGCTGAACGGCCCCTCCGTTCATCCCTCCGACTGGCCGTCACCGGTTCGTCGCTCAGGCCGGCTTGATCGAGATGTCGGCGCCGAGCGCGGTCGGGTCGATCGCGTGGATCGCGGCGAGCACGTGGGTTGTTGCCTTCTCCGCGACCTGATGCGTGAGGTTCTCCGGCACGTGGATGAGCACACGGAGGCGACCGTTGCGTCTCGTCACCTCGACGTCGGCCGACTCGGCGTCGGGGATGCCGTTGTGGGCGAGGAGCACTCGGAGGCGATCGGCGCCGGCCTGCGAATGGCGCGGGAGGGGCGCCATCGCCGCGGCCGTGCACGCCGCGACGATGTCGCTCTGCGTTCCGATGGTCGTCGTCGCCCACGGCGCGTACGGCCCCGCCTCGGCGTCGTCGGCGACGACGAGCGGGATGTGGGCGCGGATGGCACAGGTCACGCCGTCCTCGAGCGTGCTCGGCTGATCTGGTCCCGAGCGGACGGTCAGGACCACGTCGACTGGATCCTGTTCCAGCGGGCAGGCGGAACCGTCGTCGAGCGCACGGCACGGAAACGCCGGATCCCCGGCATCGTGACACCGTGCGACCGTATGGGATGCAGCTTCGAGCGCAGCAGCCGCGCGATCGGCGGTGCCGGGTTCGGATTCCAGGACGAGGACGCGCATGATGGATTCCTTCTCTCAGGCCCGGTCGTGAAGACCGAGAAGCTGGGACGTCTCGACGGCCAGGCGGGCACCCCACGCGTGCGCGCGTTCGGTTTCCCCGGGCTCGAGATGGTTGTCCTTCGTCACGAGGAAGCTCTCCGGCTCGACGACGAGGGAGGCGCCGGCATGCCGGAGCTTCTTCGCGATGCCCTTCGAAGCGCGACCGGTCAGCACCGGCGACATGTCGACGCGCGTGTCGAAGGCCGCGACCCGGGTGCTGATCCGCCCGTTGTCGTCGAACCACTCGCGGAGTCCGGGTCCCTCCGCGTCGGGTTCGACCTCGAGATCACTCGACGGCTTGTTCGCGGCGTCGACCGCAGCGTGTCGCGTCGAGGCGCGACTCATGCCGTGGGCGTGGGTCGGGCCGCCGACGACGAGCAGATCGAGGTCGTCGAGCAGGCCCGGTTCGGCGCGCTCGACGGGAACGACATGCACCGTGAAACCCGAACCGAGTCCGTCGGCGATCGCGGTTGCGACATGGTGGGTGTTCCCGTACATCGATTCGTACATGACGATTGCCTGCATCATCTGGCCTCTTTCACGACGCACGGACGTTCCTGTTCCGCTCGTTGCTTGATGCCGCAGAGCATCTGTCGATCCATCGCGAAACCGATCGGTTCGACGAACGCGGGCCCCAGCTGCAAGCGGGTCGCGAGGTCGTCGGACGTTGCGCAGCGGTACCGGCTGATCACGCGACTGCGTTGGGGTCCGAGCGCTTCGACGAGGAACAGCCAGCTGACGTCGGCCCAACGGTCGTGGTCGAGATCGGTACCTGCTTCGGGTGCCGCGTGGGCGACGAAGTGCGAGCCGGGAACGACGATCTCCACGGCGAGCGGCGGCATCTTCGGGTGCAGCAGCAGTGCGTCGCCTTGTTCCACCGCCCAGTCGTCGTGGACGGTCTCGGCGTTCCGCACGTCGCAGCCGGGGATGTTCTCGAGCCACTGGTAGCTGTAGAACCCCGCCTTGTCGGCTCCGATCTGCGCGACCCACCGCCAGGCGACGGCTGCGGGTGCCTCGACCTCGATGCCGTGGGTCCACTGCCAGCGCGGATCGGCGACGAGCTCGTCGCCCGGGAGGGCCCGAGCCGCGACGGCCGGGTCGAGGCCCCAGTGGCTCCGGAGCGGTCGGAGGAACGGTGTGACCATCGCCGCTGCCATGACGGCCGCACCTGCGGTTCCCTCCACGACGTCACGCCAGTCGTCGTTCGGGAGGCGGCCCTCGGCCCGCGCCGCGAGGTGGCGGAGCTGGGTCGTCTCCATGAGGTGGTGGACGGGGCGGATCCAGCGCTCGTGGATCGAGCCTCCGGGGTCGTGGGCCGCACGCGCTCGGACGACGAGCCGCGTCGAGTGGGCGTCGCGGGGTTCGAGCACGAAGGCCCAGGTCACGTGCCAGAAGTGCTGAGGCCGTGGGCTCGAGAACGGCAGCTGGGTCTCGGCGTGGGTGTCGTACAACCCGCCGAGCAGGAGCAGGCGGTCGGGCTGCATGCCCAGAACCTCGAACCCGTCGTCGCCATCGGGAGTCGCGGGGAGGATGTCGCCGACCGCGAGGTGCTGGAGATCGGCGTGGACCTCGCGCGCGCTCCGCCTCGCGTCGTTGTCGAACAGATCGATGCTGTAGAAGCCGGCCCGCCGCCCACCCATCTGGACGAGCCACGGCCAGATCGTCTCGGGGGGCGCCTCGATGGTGATGCCGTCGGTGATCTGATCGGCTGCGTCGTCGAGGAGATCGTCGCCGGGGAGCTTCGCCTCGTGCTCGACGCGGGGGAGCCCGTACCTGCGGCCCAGGCTCGCGAGGAGGTCGTGACGGATGAACCGGGAGAACGGGCCGACCACTCGGAAGTAGCGCCGGAACCGCTTCCACGAGACCCGGTCCGTCGCATCGACCCGCACCTCGACGGTGATCTTCGTCGTGTCCGGGTCGACCGCAGTGAGGGTGATCGCCCACGCGACGCGGACGTATCCGGGATCGGAGAACGCCGCGAACTCGGCGGCGTCGGCGACGTGCACGAACTTGATCTCGGGTCGCCAGACGGTGCCGATCGCACCGACCGCGACTGTGCGCGGCGGTTGGTCGACCAGCACAGAGAACCCGGGCTGTTCTTCGGTGGAGTCGAGGTCGTCGAGGTGGATCCGCAGCGGCTCCGGATGCCGACGTCCGAGGCGACTCGGCGCGGTGCGGATGGCGAAGAGGGCACGGAGGGTTGCCGAGTCGCCGAGGTCGGTGTGGCGGACGACCGTCCACGCCTCTTCGATCGGGAGCGCGACGTCGACGTCGTCGATCTGACGCAATCCTGGCGTGGGGATCAGGGAGTCGAGCGAGTCGGGCACCACTGAGCGAGTGTCGTACACGGCGGATGCGGCCCCCTAGGGGCAAAGGTCATGAACCGGAGCCGGTCATTGCACGATGAACGTCGTGACCATGCCGTACATCATCCCGTCCTAGTGCTCGGCGTGGGCGAGGATGTGGCAGTGCCACGCCCACACGCCGGTCTGCCCGGCGGTCGGCTTGATCAGCACGGTGTAGCGCTCGCCCGGTGCCACGTTGACGGTGTCGGCGAGGTACGGCTGGGGGAGCGGGTAGCCGTCCTTCGCGATGACGAGTTGCGGGATGCCGTGCAGGTGCATCGGGTGGATCTGCAGGCCTTCGTTCATGTAGTGGATCTCGACGGTCTCCCCGGGCGCCGCGATCACCGGCGCGGTCGCAGGGAACGACTTGCCGTTCAACGAGAACCCGATCGCGCCC
>JBBQMI010000076.1:0-6994 GCA_038328825.1 Acidimicrobiia bacterium
GCGGTTCCGCCTTCGATCGCTTCCGTCGCGTCGTAGCCCTCTCCGGCGACGCGGTCGGGCGCCACCGCGCGCGTGCCGGCTCCGAGGGTCACGTACCCGTTTCCGAGCGAGAACCTCTTCCCGCCGGCCCGCGTCAGGAGATCAGCCAGCGCAGATCTCGCAAAGAGCCGGTCGAGGTTCGGCGCGTCGGCGGCTTCGAGGTCGGCCCAGGTGACCGAGGGCAACGTCAGCAACAAGACGCGCTGCACCCGCTGCGACGCGGGAGCAGGAGGCGTGCCCTGGGTGTCGAGTGCAGCACCCGCCGCATCACCGAGTGTCAGCACCGCGAGGAGAGCGGTGACGCAGAGCGCGACGGCGCGCCTCACAGATCTTCGGCCAAGTCGGGATCGAGCTCGGCGGTCTCGTCGATCGTCACCGGAACGAGCCCGGAATCGCGACTCTGCGGCACCCCGACCGCAGGCGTCCCCGGCGTCGCGAGCACGCGCAGAAGTCCGAGATACGCCACACCCGCGAGCGCGACGAGCACGAGGAGCACCGCCAAGGTCGCGACCCGGCCCTCGGGCGCGATGGCGCGTTCGGCGCCCCAGAGTGCCAGCCCCATGGCGATCGAGAGCACGAGCGGCTTCCACACGGACCGGGGCACGAGGCGGTGCTCGAGCCGTCGCCTCAGCATCAGCGCGAGCACCGTCGCGCCCAGCACGTAGGCGACCGTGTTCCCGATGCCGAGCGCGGCAACGACCGCGGCACCGTGGAAGGCGAGCGCACCCACCACCATCACTGCCGCGCCGCAACCCGCCGTGATCAACGCGACGACAGCAGGCGTGCGGCTGTCGCCGAGCGCGTAGAACGCGCGTGCGAACAACAGGAACGCGCTGTAGGGCAGGAGACCGATCGCCAACGACGCGAGGGCGGCCGCGAGCAGGTCGGCGTCGCTGTTGCGGCCCACGGTGATGACGACCATCGCGGGGAGCGCGAGCGCCGCCATGATCGCCGAGACCGGGAGCGTCAACAGGGTGAGGCTCTCGAAGGCCCACCGCACCCGGTCCGCAAAGGAATCGCGGTCGCCCGCAGCGGCATCGAGTGAGAGCGAAGGGAGGATGGTGGTGTGCACGGGCTGGGCCAGGATCGCATACGGAGCCATGAACGCAACGAATGCGAACTGATAGGCGACCACCCCGCCCTCGACCTGGTTCCCCATCACGATCGACGCGGCGAGCAGGATCCCGATCCCCATGTGCTGCAACACGGCCCACGTGGAGAGGTTGAGCATGCGACGCAGCGCGGCGTCGGGTCGGCCGATCGTCGCCCGGAGTCGGAATCCCGACCGGAGCACCGCGACGACCGGCACCCCGCAGAACCCGAGCACTCCGAGGGTGGCGCCGACCGCGAGCAGCAGCTTCTCGGAGAGCGTGAGATCCATGCTCGTGCCGGGATGAACCACGTGGAAGATCCCGAGGACCACGACGACGATGACCGTGTTCGCGACCGGCGCGAGCGCGGGGACCACGAACCGTCGCTGCGCGTAGAGCACGCCCGTCGCCACCGTCCCGAACGCGTAGAAGACGACCTGCGGGATGAAGAACAGGAGGAAGAACGTCGAGAGCGCCTGCTGGCGGTCGGCGATCGGTCCGGCCGGGGCGCCGTTGCTGAGCACGCTCGCGAGCCACGGGGCGAGCACCATCCCGATCACCGCGACCACACCGAGCCCCACCGCGGCGACTCCGAGCAGACCCGACGCGACCCGTTCCGCCTCCTCTTGGTCGCCACCGTCGAGCAGCTCGACGAAGGTCGGGACCAGCACGGCCGACAGCGCGCCCGCGGCGAGCAGCTCGAACAGCACGTTCGAGACGGAGCTGGTCGCCTGGAAGCTGTTGCCGAGGTAGGTGGTGCCGAGGACCGCCGTGATCATCCAGACCCGGACGAATCCGACCCCCCGGGAGGCCAGGGTCGCCGCACCCATGCGCGCCGCGGCACCGGTGGGGCGCTCGGAGACGGGCAGCGCGGATTCGGGACGCGGGAGGTACGCCCGCCAGGAGGGGCGGCTCGCCGCGCGCGGGTGCTCCGGGGTATCCGCGGCCACAGGGCATCCTCGCACGGCTGCCCCGCACGAACCGACCTCCCGCCACCGATACCGATCGGCCGGTCGATCGAAGACGGGAACTGATCAGTCGGTCAGGCGCGGACGTGGGTGGGTGCGGCCCGGTCGACCTCGGGGCCGGCGACGAGACCGGGGAGTCTCGTGAGGACGTCGTCGGAGCGGCGCGCCATCCCGCCGAACCAGTCGGTGAAGATCACGAGCAGCCGTCGAGCTCGGCCTCGGCCACACCGGCCACGTGGTCGGCGACGGTCGCCGGTCGCGGAGCGCAAGGCCCGGGTGCTTTCGTCGTCGCGCCTCGTGGCCAGTCCGACGTACAAGGCCGCGTACACCGGGCTGCTGACGCTGTTCTCGACCAGTTCGGGTCCGGCGAGCTCGGTGGGCTCACGACCGTCCCCGCCCGACGCGCGGAGTGTTCCTGTTCGGTCCCGCGGTCGACGACCCGACCCCGACCATCGACGCATGGTGGGAAGCCGCGGCACCGCTCCTCGGCCGGAACTGAGCCCTGGCGATCGGGCCCCGGACGACGAGCCGGCCAATCGACCCGCCGTCCGGACCTGCAACCAAATGATGAGGAGCTCGCTCCGCATGGAGGATCGGCCAGCCGAGCCGTCGCTGTCAACGGTGAATCGCCCAACCGGCGTGGTTCTGCCGTTTGCCTGACGCGAGTGCCACTGAGCGCGCGTGCCGTCGCTACGGTCAGCGTCCGGGGTTGGTGCTCCGATCCGCGAAGCGCTCGGCGTCGCGCGTCCCGCGGTACGCGGCCACCACCGGCTCGAGGTCTGACGGTGTCGACGCGTGCATCACGACACCGTCGGCGCCCGCGGCGAACTGGTCGTCGACCCGTGCCGCGCACGCTTCGGCGGAACCGGCCGCCGACGCCGCGAGCCACTCTTCGGGGATCAACGTCGCGATGTGCTCGAGCTGAGCGCGGTCGGCCTTCGCGTCGATCGCGCCGCCCACCGATGCGACGACGTCGTCGGCGCGGAACCGATCGAGCACCGCGGGATCCCAATCGTTGATCCGGACGAGGAGATCGCCGTAGCCCTGGAGGTAGGTGCCCATGCGCCCGACGAGCGCGCGGAGACGAACCTCCTCGGGCCGGTCGCACAGCACCGCGAGCACCGACCAGACCCGGACCGACGCGGGATCGCGCCCCGCCTCTTCGGCACCCCGGCGCACGTGCGCGACGCACCGAGCGAGCGCGTCGTCGGTGAAGAACGTGTGCAGGATCACGCCGTCCATCACCCTGCCGCCGAACTCCATCGACTTCGGACCGAGCGCGGCCAGCAGGATCGGGATGTCCTCATCGAACGTCGCGTCGAGCCCGAGGTAGGGATAGCTGCCGGCCGGCCCGTCGTGGCCGAAGATCATCTCGCCCCGCCAGAGTCGCCGCATGACGTCGACGAAGTCGTCGAGCTGGGCGAAGGTGACTCGCGGGAGGCCGATCGCGTCGAACAGCACGTCGAAGCCGCGGCCGATGCCGAGGGCGAAGCGACCACCCGACAGGCGGTGCATCGTCGTCGCCCACGCCGCGGTGACCAGTGGGTGGCGGGTGTTGTGGTTGGTCACGCCGGTCGCGACCCCGAGTTTGCTCGTGACTGCCGCGGCCGCACCGCTCAGCGACGCGGCTTCCTTCAGGTTGAACCGCTCGCTGATGAACGCGCTGCCGAGACCGATGCGTTCGGCTTCGCGGCACTCGTCGAGCAGGTCGGCGGGCGATTCGGTGTGACCCGCGAGGGTGTAGAAGCCGAGTTCGGGCAGAAGATCGGGCACAGCGGTGCTCCCTCGGGGACGAGCCGGTGCGGGCGGGACAGTCTGGCGTGTGAGCATGGAGCCGTGCAGCCCCCCGACTGGTTCCCGGAGTCTCTCGCCGCGCCGCACGACCAGGGGATCGCCGCGGTCGACGGATGCGACATCCACTACTCCCGCTGGGGTCCCGCCGGTCACCCCGGGATCGTCCTGGTGCACGGTGGCGCCGCGCAGCGACACTGGTGGGACCACGTCGCGCCGTTGCTGGCGCCCGACTGCTGCGTGGTCGCGCTCGATCTCTCCGGCCACGGCGACAGCGGTCGCCGCGACTGCTACCCCACGTCGACGTGGGCGCGCGAGGTAGTCGCGGTCGCCGAACACGCGGGCGTGGCCGGGCCGCCCGTGGTCGTCGCGCACAGCATGGGCGGTTGGGTCGCGATCACCGCGGCCGCGGAGCACGGCGGGCGACTCGCCGGCATCGTCGTGCTCGACTCACCCGTGCGCCGACCCGCACCCGAGGAGGAGGCCCACGCGGAGGGCGCCGCGTTCGGACCCCTCCGCGTGTATCCCACCCTCGAAGACGGGCTCGCGCACTTCCGGACCGTGCCCGACCAACCGACGTCGCTCCCCTACGTGCTCGCCCACATCGCGCGTACGTCTCTGCATGAGGTCGAAGGCGGATGGTCGTGGAAGTTCGATCCGCGCATCTTCGACCGACCGGTGCCGACGGGCGATCTCCTGCGTCGGGTCACCTGCCGGGTCGCGCTGTTCCGTTCGCAGTTCGGACTCGTCACCCCCGACATCGGTGCGTACATGTACGAGCAGCTCGGTCGGCTCGCGCCCGTGATCGAGGTCCCGTTCGCGTACCACCACGTGATGCTCGACCAGCCGCTCCCGCTCGTCACCGGACTGCGTACGCTGCTCGCAGACTGGGACCACTCGGTCCCGCGCCGCAGGTAGACCGAAGAAGGAGGGGGTGGATGAGTTGGAATCGGGACCGCACGGCTGATCCGGTGCTCCTCGTGGTGCAGTTCGTGGTGTGTGTCGTGACGTGGACGGTCGTGGTCTTCGCGCTCGAGGGAGCGGTGAGTCGATCCGGTTTCCTCGCGTCGGTCGCGACCGGAGTGTTGCTGTCGGTCATCACCTACCTGATGATCAAGCTCGATCTGCTCCGCTCGCCGGAACGGCCGTAGTCGGTGACCGCTGGCCCGAGCATCACGCAGAACGTGCTGGAATCCGTCGGATGACGATCGAAACCGAGAATTCCCATACGGGGCCCTGGTTGCCGGCCGACTTCGTGCATCCCACCCGGCTCGATCTCCCGACCGGTCACCATCTCCGGCCGATCCGGGCCGACGACATCGACCTCGACTACCCCGCGGTGATGGGCTCCCGGCGTCGGCTGTGGGAGATCTTCGGCGAGGCGTGGGGCTGGCCGCCCGAGACGATGACCTACGAAGGCGATCGCGACGACCTCGCCCGTCACGAGCGTGAGATCGAGACCCACGAGTCGTTCAACTACGCCATCCTCGACGCCGGCGAGCAGGCGCTGCTCGGCTGCGTGTACATCGACCCGCCGGAGTTCGACGGTGCCGACGCCGAGATCTGCTGGTGGATCGTCGACGCGATGGTCGGCTCCGACCTCGAGGAGGTGCTCGAGGTCGCGGTGCCGGTGTGGGTCGCGCGCGAGTGGCCGCTGCAACGCCCGCGCTACATCGGCCGCGACCTGACCTGGGCCGAGTGGCTCGAACGCGCCCGCCCCTGAGCCGCGCGGGTAGACAACTACCGGCCGTCGGTCTCCTGCTCGGCCGATCCGTCCACGACCCTGGGGGTTCCATGGAGTTCGCGCTGTTCTACGAGATCCCGGTCGCCCGGCCGTGGAACCCCGACAGCGAGCGCAAGGCGTACCACGACACCCTGGAACAGGCGGTGCTCGCCGACAAGCTCGGTTGGAACAGCGTGTGGACCGTGGAGCACCACTTCCTCCAGGAGTACTCGCACTGCTCCAACCCCGAGGTGCTCTACGGCGCGATCGCGGCACGCACGGAGAACATCCGCCTCGGTTACGGCGTGCGGCTGGCGCCGAAGCCGTACAACCACCCGGTCCGCTCGGCGGAGTCGGCGGCGGTGCTCGACCTCATCAGCAACGGCCGGGTCGAGTTCGGTACCGGTCGGTCGTCGACGCGCATCGAGCTCGAGGGCTTCGGTGTAGACCCCGCCGACACCCGCCCGATGTGGCAGGAGGCCCTCAACCACATCGTCGGGTGCTGGACCAACGAGGAGCACGAGTTCGACGGCGAGTACTGGTCGATGCCGAAGCGACGCGTGCAGCCCAAGCCGCTCCAGGACCCGCACCCGCCGATGTGGGGCGCGACGGGGAGCGAAGACGGCCACCGCATGATGGGCGAGCTCGGGCTCGGTCTCCTGTCGTTCAGCGTCGGCACACCGCCCGAGGAGCTGCGGCGTCGCTTGGGCGTCTACCGCGAGGGCATCGCGAACTGCACGAAGCCGATCCCCGCGCAGGTCAATGACCGCGCCGCGGTGTTCACGATGGTGAACTGCGCGCCGACGCGCGAGGAGTCGTACGCGGTGTCGCGCGAGTCGTTCGAGTGGTACCTGCAACAGTCGGCAGCGATGGTCGCGTCGGTCCCCAAGTGGATCGCCGAGATGAAGGGTGAGCTCGGCACCTACGAGTACCTCGCTCCGGTCGCCGAGATGGAAGAGGTGATCAAGGAGGTCACCCTCGAGAACCTCATCGACATGGAGGCCGTCGTCGCCGGCGATCCCGACGACGTGGTGCGGTTGTGCAAGGCCTACGAAGCGACCGGAGCGGATCTCCTGCTCTGCCTCGTGAACCCCTACAAGATCTCGCACGAATCGGTCGTGCAGACGATCGAACTCATGGGCAAACAGGTCATCCCCGAGTTCGGGAAGTGACGCGATTCCGGCGCCGCCGGGTCCTCGTCACCGGCTGACCGCTCCGATGCTCACCCACCCCGAACATACGTCAATGCCGGGGCTGTGGGACCCGCCGTTGACGCACGTTCGGAAGGCGTGGCCGCCCGTGCAGAAACGGGCGGCCCAAAGACCGGCGACGCATTCGACGAGCACTACGGCCATCGCGGCTCGTTCGCGAGGGGCCAGACC
>JBBQMI010000077.1:0-6985 GCA_038328825.1 Acidimicrobiia bacterium
GACGGCAGCCGTATCCTGCTCACCAAGGTCGAGGCCCGCTGCATCTTCTGCGGCAGTGCGGCCGACCTCCTCGACTTCGTGGGCAAGCGAGTCTGCACCGGGTGCGTCGCCCGGCTCACGAGTTCCGCAGAGTGAGCGCGACCTCGTAGGCGCGCCGGCGGGCGACTCCGAGCTCGGCCGCGACCGACGTCGCCGCGTCGCGGGCGGACGCACCCGACTCGAGCGCGTCACGGACCGCGTCGACGACCGTGTCGTCGCTCACCTCGACGTGCGCCGCGCCCCCGACCACGATCACGTGCTCGCCGCGCGCTTCGTGGCCCCCGGCGAGTGTCGCGGCCTCCCCGAGCGTGCCGCGGTAGGCCTCCTCGTGGAGCTTCGTGAGCTCACGCACGACTGCGACCGCGCGGTCGGATCCACACACCGCGACGAGGTCTCCGAGCGTGGCCGCGACGCGACGCGGCGACTCGTAGATCACGGCGGTGCGCGACTCCGACGCGAGCGCGCTGAGACGGCTCCGACGATCGGCGCCCTTGCGCGGGAGGAAACCCTCGAACACGAACCGTTCGGTGGGAAGACCGGAGAGCACGAGTGCGAGCGCGAGGGCCGTCGGCCCCGGAACGACCTCGACCGCGAGGCCCGGACGGAGGCACGCCCGCACCAGCTCCGCGCCAGGGTCGCTGATCCCGGGCATGCCGGCGTCGGTCACGTACGCGACGAGACGGCCGGCCGCCACCTCCTCCACGATGCGCGCGGCCTGCTCCTGCTCGTTGTGCGCGTGCACCGACCGCAGTCGGCTCCCCGCCGGGACCTCGACCGCCGAGAGGAGCGCGCGGGTGCGGCGCGTGTCCTCACACGCGATCACGTCGGCGTCGCGGAGCGCCTGGAGCGCGCGCGGCGCGAGATCTCCCAGGTTGCCGATGGGCGTGCCCACCAGCACGAGCGCGCCGTCTCCGTGGTTCGCCCCGTCGCGCCGCCCCGATCGCTCACCGGTTGACGCCCCCCGATCGGCGTCCGGCGGCTCCACTGCGCTCACTGCCTGATCTCGACGACGTCGCCCCGGCGCAACGACCATCGCTCGAATGCCCCCGCCTGGGCCTCGATCACGAACCGCGCCCGGGGGACGATGGGAGCGAGGCGCCACGGCCGGAGCGAGCACACGCGCACCACGGCACCGTCGGCGTCACAGAACGCGACGTCGATCGGGAAGCGCATGCCGATCGTGTGGACGTGTCGGCACGGTCGGAGCACGAACGCGCCGTCGATGCTGTCGCGACCGAGCAGCCCGCGTCGTCGTTCCCGACCCGACTGCGCGATCTCCGCAGCGGCCAGCACGTCATCCGTTCGTACGAGCCAGGGCATCGCCAGCCTCCGCAGAGCGGGTCACACGTTGAAGCGGATCTCGACGACATCGCCGTCGGCGACCTCGTAGTCCTTCCCCTCGACTCTGAGCTTGCCGAGATCCTTGGCCTTCGTCCACGACCCGATGTCGAGCAGCTCCTGCCAGCCGATGACCTCGGCCCGGATGAAGCCGCGTTGGAGGTCGGAGTGGATCACCCCGGCGCACTCGGGCGCGCGCGCACCCGCACGGAACGTCCACGCCCGGCTCTCCTTGTCTCCGGTGGTCAGGAACGTCCTCCGGCCGAGCATGTGGTACGCCGCCCGGGCGAGTCGCGGCACGACGCTCTCGCTCACACCGAGATCGTTGAGCAACTCGATCCGGTCGCGACCCACCGCGGCGACGACGTCGGGATCGCCTTCGATCTCGATGCACACCGAGAGCGCGTCGTCGCCGAAGGCCGCGGCGAGGGCATCGCTCTCGTCGACGCGGTCGACGGGCACGTTCACCACCACGAGCACCGGCTTGTTGGTGAGGAGGAACACGGGCCCGAGCAGGGCGCGGTCGTCGGCACTCAGATCGGACCGATAGATCGGGATGCCGTCGGAGAGCGCGGCCTCGGCGCGTTCGAGTGCGGCGATCTCGCCGGCGAGGGTCTTGTCGCCCTTCGAAGCCCGCTTCTGCTTGTAGACCCGCTGCTCGACCGACGAGAGGTCGGCGAGCACGAGCTCGTACTCGAGGGAAGCGAGGTCGTCGGCCGGGTCGATGCCGTCGCCGGCGCGTACGACGAACAGCACGGCGTCGCAGTCACGCAACGATCCCAGCAACCGGCTGCCGAGCCCCTTGCCCGCCTCGGCCGACAGCGCCGGCAGCCAGTCGATCTCGAAGGTCGCATGCACGACGTTCTTCGATTCCGACATCTCGGCCAGGCGGTCGAGGCGGTCGTCGGGGAGGCTGCACTGGCCCATCACCCGTTCCGACGCACCGATCGCGTCGAGTCCCGTGAGGGCCGCGAACAGGAGTTCGTGCTGAGAACCGGCGAGGCCGACGAGGCCGAGATGCTCCACGGCGTCTCAGGCTATTAGCCTGGGCTACCTGATCCCGCTCCGAGAGAGGCTCCAGTGAGCAAGAAGACCAAGAAGCGTCGCCTGCGGTCGCGCCGCAAGAAGGCGAACCACGGCAAGCGACCCAACGTCGGCCGTCGGTAGCGCGGAGCCCGGAGCCCGCCCGACCAATCCGTTCTGGTCATGATCTGGCGTCGTATGTCGACCCACAGATGACCGGTACGAAGGTTCAGGTCGTCGACGCCGGCGCGCTCGACGGTGAGGAGCGGGTCACCGGTGAACGGAGCGTCGCGACGAGCAGCACGAGCGCGACGACCGGGACGAGGACGAGGCCGCTGATGCTCGCGACCTGATCGGCCGTGCCGTAGAGGTCGAGGTGCCGGAGGTGGTACGCGACGTGCAGCACGCCGTTCGCGAGGAACGCGGCAGCCGTGGCCCGGACGAGCGGCACGGAGAGCGTCACGAACGCGAAGACCGCCACGATGAGCAGGGCGAGACTCAGCGCGCCGACGTCGCGCACGAGGTGCTCGTTGTACGGACCGTCGACCGCGACCCAGTTCCGACCGCCACCGGGGAAGTCGTCGTAGAACTGGCGCGGCGCGAAGCTCGCCCAGAACGCGAGCGGAGCCGACCCGAACGCCAGGACGGCCAGGGCGATGCGGGCGAAGGTGGCGTGGGCGAAGCGATCAGACACGGGTCTCCTCCAGGTCATGACGACGGGTTGCTTCGTGGGCCCAGCCTTCGTGCGCGCTCGGAGACGCGGGAACCCAGTCGGTGGCCCGGCGGAACCGTTGGTTCGACACCCGCTGCGACGCGACGAGCGCGGCGGCGGCCTTCCCCCCGGCCAGCCGCAGCATCCAGGCCGGCAACGGCCGCAGCTTGTGGAGCCCGTACGCCGAGGAGAACGCGGCCAGGTAGTCGCGACGACGGAGGGGTTCGTCGTCGACGACGTTGTAGATGCCCGGAGGTGCCTCGAGCGCGGCACACGCGGCCGACGCCGCGTCGTCGGCGTGCACCGACGACATGAACGTGTCGGGCCGACCCGCGATGGTCGACCTCCGCCAGCGGGCGAGGCGCAGCATCTCCTCGGTGCCGCGGTTGTCTGCACCTCCGTAGAAGAGCCCGTACCGGAGCACCACGGCCGTCCGGCCGGCTCCGTCGGCGAACGCGAGGGCGAGGCGCTCGCCTTCGAGCGTCGGCGCCAGTGCGGTCAGCACGGGATCGGGGGCGGTGGCCTCGGTGATCCACTCGTCGCCGGAGTCGGGGTACACGAACGTGATCGACTCCTTCACCAACCGGGTCACGTCGTTCGCCCGTGCCGCGGCGACGAGGTTCGCGGTCGCCTCGGTACGGAGGCGGTTGTGTCCGTCCCACGCCGACGACCGCGCCGCCTTCGACGCCGGTGGAACGTTCGTCGCGAGGTGGAGGATCGCGTCACAACCCTCTGTCACGGAGACCACTGCGTTCGGTTCGAAGAGATCCACGTCGACCGGTTGGGCGCCGCCCGCGCGCAGGGTCGCGGCCTTCTCGGGGCTGCGGGCGACCGCGACGACGTCGTGGCCCGCGGCCACGAGGGCCGGGACGAGGGGACGACCGACCACGCCGGTCGCGCCGGTGACGAAGCACTTCATCGGACCACCTCCCGGAGCCAGACGGCTCCCTTCGTGAGTGCGTTCGGACTCGCGTCGGTGAGGACCTGCTGCACGAGGTCGGCGAGGGTCGTCGTCCGGAGCTCGGCGCGCCACGCTGCGTCGGCGCGGTCCATCGCCGCGTGGATCCCGCACGGCAACCGGTACTCGCGCGCCGGGACCGCGGCGGGCCCCCGCCTCCGGATCTCGGTGCAGGTGAAGGCCGGGGCCACCCCGTCGATCGCCTCGACGACGTCGAGCACCGTGACGTCGGCCGCGGGCCGAGCGAGGCGGTACCCACCGGCGGGGCCGGGAACCGACTCGAGGATCCCCGCGCGCGAGAGGGCCTGGAGGTGCTTCGCCAGGTAGGGCCCGGGGACGCCGTGGTACTCGGCCAGGCGGGAGGCCGGGAGGGTGGCGTCGGGCGGGAGGACGGCCACGAGGGTGGCGCAGTGCAGACCCCACTCGATGCCCTCGGAGAGCTTCACAACTCGGATACTAACTGTCCGAGATAGCGAGCGCAACCAGCATCAGGGGTGGTCGAGGAGCAGGCTCTGGACCGACCGACCGATGCGGCCACGGGTGTCGAAGAGCGCGGCCTCCGCCATGCCCATGCCGGCGCCGCCGGCGAACGTGGTCGCGGCGAGCGCGACCCACTCGCTGACGGGATACCGGTGCAGGTACACGGTGAGATCGGGGTTGATGAACAGCCAGCCGTCGTCCCAGTCGACGACCGAACTGATGCCGTTGCCGAAGTCGGCCGCGGCGGCGACGCGCTGCAGCGGACTCGCCTCCTCACCCGCGACCACCGGGACCCGGAGCCGGAACCAGGCGCTCCCGGGGCCGGCGAGACCGGGCGCGCCCACGATCGCCACGATGTCCATCGCGTCGGCGAAGCTCGTGTCGGCCACCCGGTCGAAGGGCATCGGCGACCCGTCGTCGGGGCCGGTCTCCAACCGATCTTCGGGCGCGGCCCCCGCGGGGAGCTCGAGTGCCTTCTCGCGCACGCGCAGACCGGTCGCCCGCGCGACTTCGGTCCCTTCGCTGAAGAGGCCGGCCTCGACGAGCTGCACCTTCCTGCCGGGCCGGATCGTGCGCGTCCGCACCGTGAGCGGACCCAACGGAACCGGCCGGAGCAGCTCGACCGTCATGCGGGCGACCTGACTCGCCGACTCCGCTTCGTGCCGCTCGATCGCGCGCGCCAGCAACGCCGACGGCGCGCCGCCGTGCTGCGCGTTCGGATCCCACGGGCCGCGTGCGAGCGCCGTCGGGACGAACTCCTCGCCTTCGGCGCTCGACGTCGAGGGCGCACCGCTGACCGGATGGAAGATCGCGTCCGGAAGGTCCTCCGCCATTCCGTGAGCGTAGGCGGGTCGGCCGGAACCCCGGCCGGGCAGGGCGCGCGCCGCCCCGGCCTCGCTTCGTTCTCGTCAGAGCACTTCGCGCGTCAACGCGTGGTCTCCTCCGACGCGAAAGATCCGCTCGCCGCGGTCCTCTGGGACCGGCCGCTGCGGTTACCGGTTGGAGAGCCGGTTCACCCGCTGAGCTCGACGGGATCGAAGCGGTACCGCAGGACCTCGAGCACCGGCTCGTACCCGATGCGTCGGTAGATCGCGTTGGACGTGGGGTTCGCGAGCTGGGTGTAGAGGATGGCCACGTGGTCGCCCGCTTCCACGTGACGGCTGAGGTGCTCGACGCACGTCGTCGCGTACCCGCGGGCGCGGTGCTCCGGCGGCGTGTACACCGGACCGATGCGCACCACACCCGCGACCACTGGCGCGGCCCGCGCCATCGACACCGGACCGTGGTCGTCCCAGACCCAGACGCTGCGCTCGTCGAGATACCGGTCGACGACCACGTCGGCGGCTTCGGGCGCGTCACCGGTGTCGGCCGCGAACCCCTCGACCCATCCGATGATCAGCGAGCGGTCGTCGGCGTCGGCGGGTCGAATCGCACCCGACGCGCGTCCTACCCGACGAGCCCCGTCGAGCCGGAACAACCGCTCGCCTTCGCTCGGCCGGACCGGCACCCGATGCCGTTGAGCCCACGCACCCGCATAGGCGGCGGCGGTCGCTGCCTCCCCGATCACGCCGGGAACGGGTGGATCGGTCACGGCGACCAAGGCTCCGACGAGTGGACCGGCCATCGGGGTCGTGGTCGCGCTGAACGACGCGGGTGTCTGCATTCCGACCCCGGCGACGATGCCGTCGCGCACGACCCACCAGTACCGGCCGGGTACGGGGTGCGCGAGCCGGCTGTGGAGGATGGAGAGGATGACGTTGTGCTCGACCGGGCGAGTCAGGAGGAACGCCCCCGCCTCGCGCAGGACCGCGGCCGGGTCGTCGGTGGCGCGGACCTCGATCATCGCGTCGCGACCGGCGTGCCGAAGCGCAACGCGACCTGCTCCTTCAGGGCGGCCGGGAACCGCTCCCGTGACGCGCGGTTGGTCTCGGCGAGCGTGCGTTGCGCGTCGACATCGCCCGAGAAGGCACGGGCGCACCGCTCCGGATCGAGGTTCGCGAGCGACAGGATCGAGCCGGTGCAGCCGAGACGGCCGGCGAACGAGAGGAGCGCGGCCGAACCCGTGTAGAGTCCGCCGCTGAACGTCGTGATTTCGTCGAGGAGACGACCGGCGTCACCACTCGAGTCCTTGCAGCCGGCCACCGGGAGCTTGCGCAGGACCGGCAGCGGGATGCCTGGCGGCGACACCGCGGGGTAGTGATACGCGAGCAACCGGTCGGGACCACCAGCGGCCGCGGCGACAGCGTCGTAGTACGGCCGCACGTCCGCTGCGCCGGGTGGCGACAGCGCCAGCACCGCGTCGGCACCGTGCTCGAACGCATCGCGCGTCAACCGCACGGCCTGGCGCGCCGAAGGCGCGCCGGTTCCCGCGATCACCGGAGTCGCGGCGGGCGCCGGGGCGTCGAGCGCACCGTCGTCGGCGAAGAACGTGAGCA
>JBBQMI010000078.1:0-6966 GCA_038328825.1 Acidimicrobiia bacterium
CGGAACTGTCCGGCGGCTCCGCTGCGTCTCCGGAATCAGGTTCGGACGAAGCGGCGGAGGCCGACGAGCGAACCGGTGAGGCCGATCGCGGCGCCGAGGAGCAGCACGAAGAAGCCGATGCCGGCGGCGTCGCCCGAAGTGACGTACCAGCCGTTGAAGATTCCGGTCGTCGCGTTGTCGAGCACGTTGGCGAGGAGCACCTTCAGGAGATAGACCGCGCCCACCGCGATGCCCGCGCCCAGCAGCCCCTGCACGAGCCCTTCGGCCATGAACGGGATCCGCACGAACCAGTTCGACGCGCCGACCAACTTCATGATCTCGATCTCGCGGCGGCGCGCGAACGTCGCGAGGCGGATCGTGTTCACGATGAGGAAGAGCGACGACGCAAGGAGCACCAGCGACAGGCCGATGAACAGGAACCGCACCCAGCGGGTGAACGAGAGGAGACCCTTCACTGCTTTCGACGCAGTGTTGACCTCGTCGACACCGGGCTGACTCCGGAAGCGGTCGGCGATCGTCTCGGTCAGTTCCGCTCGCTGGGGTGCGACCCGGAAGGAGGCCGGCAGGTCGGCGGCGCTGATGCTCTCGAAGAGATCGGAGTCTTCCTTGAAGAGCTTCTTCGCCTCTTCGAGGGCCTGATCCTTCGAGATGAACTTGAAGGTCTTCACGTCGCGATCCGCAGTGAGACGCGACTGGACGCCGTCGATCTGCGATTGCGTGGCGTCGACCTTCATGTAGATCTCTTCTTCGACGCCGCCCTTCCACTTCGCGGTGCCGTGGTCGACCACCCGCGAGAGCAGCATGATCCCGCCGAAGAGGAACAGGGAGACGGTCACGGTGAGGATGCCCGCGAGCGTCATGAGGAGGTTGCGTCGCAGCGAGATGAGGGTCTCGCGCGCGAAGTAGCCGAACTTGGCCATCATCGCGGTGTCAGCTCCCGACGCCGTACACGCCGCGAGCCTGGTCGCGGACGAGGGAGCCGTGGTCGAGCTCGATCACACGCCGACGCATGGAGTCGACGATGCGCGAGTCGTGGGTGGCCATGCACACCGTGGTGCCGGTGCGGTTGATCCGGTCGAGCAGCCGCATGATCCCGACGGTCGTCGCCGGGTCGAGGTTCCCGGTGGGCTCGTCGGCGAGGAGGATCAGGGGCCGGTTCACGAACGCCCGCGCGACCGAGACCCGCTGCTGCTCACCACCCGACAGCTCGTGGGGGAAGTTGTCGGCCTTCTTCGACAACCCGACGAGATCGAGGATCTGCGGGACCTGGGCCCGGGTGACGTGGCGGGGCCGGCCGATGACCTCGGAGGCGAACGCCACGTTCTCGTAGACCGTCTTGTTCGGGAGGAGCTTGAAGTCCTGGAAGACGGTGCCGATGTTGCGCCGGAGCTGCGGCACCTTCCAGGTCGCCAGGCGGGAGATGTCTCGGCCCGCGACCACGATCCGGCCCGACGTGACGCCCTCCTCGCGCAACAGCAGGCGAAGGAACGTCGACTTGCCGGAACCCGAAGGGCCGACGAGGAAGACGAACTCGCCTTTCTGTACGTCGAGTGAGACGTCGCGGAGCGCGCCGACGCCACCCTTATAGATCTTGGAGACCTGCTCGAAGCGGATCATGCGGTCCGGAGAGGGTAACAAACACGGAGCGTGAACTCAGGTCATCAGGGGGGTGACCTGCGACTATCCCGTGTCGTGCTGCCGCCGGAACTGCAGGAACGCCTCGATGAAGTCGTCGAGCTCGCCGTCGAGCACCGCGTTCACGTTGCCGGTCTCGTAGATCGGCTCCTCGCGTCCGTCGACGACTTTGGTCCGCTCGTCCTTGGCCATCTGGTACGGCGCGAGCACGTAGGAACGGATCTGGCTCCCCCACGCGACCTCACGCTTCTCCCCCGCGAGCCGCTCCAGCTCGACCTTCTGCTCCTCGCGCTGGCGCTGCACGAGTCGCGCCGCGAGGATCTGCATCGCGCGCGCCTTGTTCTGGGTCTGCGAGCGCTCGTTCTGGCACGACACGACGATCCCCGTCGGGAGGTGGGTGAGGCGCACCGCCGAGTCGGTCACGTTCACGTGCTGGCCACCGGCGCCCGACGAGCGGTACGTGTCGACCCGCAGCTCGGAGGGATCGATCTCGGGCACCTCGGCCGGGTCGAGCGCGGGGACCGCCTCGAGACTCGCGAACGCGGTCTGGCGCCGGTGCTGCGAATCGAACGGTGAGAGTCGCACCAGTCGGTGCACGCCCTTCTCGCCGGTGACGAGGCCGTACGCGTAGCGGCCCTTGATCGTGAACGTCGCCGAGCTGATGCCCGCCTCCTGGCCGGTCTGGAGCTCGTCGAGCTCGACGTCGAAGCCGCGGCGCTCCGCCCAGCGCGTGTACATACGCAGCAGCATCTCGGCCCAGTCCTGCGCGTCGGTTCCGCCGGCGCCGGAGTTGATCGAACAGATCGCGTCGCGCTCGTCGTGCTCGCCGATGAACAGGGCACGCAGCTCGAGGCGATCGAGCTCGCGTCCGAGCTTCACGATCCCGGTCGCGATCTCCGGTTCGACGGAGTCGTCGCCCTCCTCGCGACCGAGCTCGTACAACGTCTCCTGGTCGGAGAGGCGCGCGGCGAGTCCGTCGACGAGCTCGATGTCTTCGCGAACCCGCGCCGCCTCGGTGGTCACGGCGCGGGCCTGGTCGGGGTCGTCCCAGAGGTCGGGGCTGCTCGCCTCGGCGTCGAGCTCGTCGAGGCGCTTGCGGGCTTCGTCGATCCGGAGGTACTCGTGCGCGTCGCCGACACGTCGGCGGAGGTCGGAGAGGTCGTCGCTGAAATCACGCACGACTCGTCATCGTACTGGCGTCATGGTCGAATCCGCTTCGCAGCCTCGACCGCTCACCCGCGTGACACCGCGCGCGACGCCCGCCTGCTCCGCTGCTTCTTGCCGCCGGTAGCCTGACGGCATGCCCGACGTCGTGAGCGAGGTGTGGCGGTACCCGGCGAAGAGCATGCAGGGTGAGTCGCTCCCGGCGGCGTCGATCGGGGCCGACGGACTCGCCGGCGACCGGGCGTGGGCCGTACGCGACGAGCGGCGGGGCGGGATCCGGGGCGCGAAGAAGATCGGTGGCCTCATGCAGCTCGCAGCCCGCTACCGCGACGAGCCCGTGGTCGGTGTGCAGGCACCGCCGATCGACATCACCCTGCCCGACGGCAGCTCGGTCGCGTCCGACGGCGTCGACGTCGACACCCGCCTCTCGGCCGCGCTCGACCATCCCGTGACGCTCTGGCCCCTGCTCCCGGCCGACGCGCTCGACCACTACCGTCGCGGCGCCGCCGACACCGAAGACCTCGACGCCGAGCTCCGCGCGATCTTCGGCCGGGAACCCGACGAGCCCCTCCCCGACCTCAGTGTGTTCCCCCCGGCGATCCTCGAGTACGAGTCGCCCGTGGGCACGTACTTCGACGCGTTCCCGATCCTCGTGCTGACCCGGCAGTCGCTCGACCACCTGCAGGAGATCGCGCCCGAGTCGCGCATCGACGTGCGGCGCTTTCGCCCCAACATCGTCGTCGACGTCCCGAGCTCGTCGGAGCCATGGCCCGAGCTCTCGTGGGTCGGTCGGTCGATCCG
The DNA here is from genome assembly GCA_038328825.1 of Acidimicrobiia bacterium. Classification (GTDB taxonomy): domain Bacteria; phylum Actinomycetota; class Acidimicrobiia; order IMCC26256; family JANYLB01; genus JANYLB01. The sequence continues at coordinate 3,601 of JBBQMI010000078.1, forward strand.
ACTCGGTCCGGTCACGCTCGACGTCGTCACCGGCTGCCCGCGGTGCGTGATGATCACGCGCCCATTCGCAGATCTCCCCCAGGACCGTGGCCTCATGCGCACCGTCGTGCGCGACGCGGATCAGATCGTCGGCGTCTACGCCACCGTGCGCGAACCCGGGCCCGTCGCCGTGGGCGACCCGGTCACGTTCTGATGGTCGAATCCGCTGCGCCGGCTCGACCGCCCACCCGCTGCTGGCCCGCGGTGACGGCCGCCGGCTCCGCTTCTTCTCCTACCTCCCGTGGCAGAGCTTGAACTTCTTGCCGCTGCCGCAGTAGCACGGCTCGTTGCGACCGGGGGTCTTCTCGACCCGCACCGGCTTCATCTCGTCGGGCTCGGCCTGGGCGACGGCGGTGTTGCCCGGCCCTTCTTGGAGCGCGGCCATCTCCTCGGCCGGCATCGACGCGGCCGTCGAGCGCAACGCGTTCGCGCCCTGGAGGTTCTCGTCGGGCGCGCTGTAGCGGAGGTTCTGCACGGGCCGGGCCGGCTCGTCGTCGGCGACGACCTCGAGGTGGAACACGTAGCTCACGAAGTTGTCCTGGATCTGGCCCATCATTGCTTCGAACATGTCGTAGCCCTCGCGCTGCCACTCGGCGAGCGGATCACGCTGGCCCATCGCGCGGAGGTTGATGCCCTCACGCAGGTAGTCCATCTCGTAGAGGTGCTCGCGCCAGTGCTGGTCGATCACCGACAGCATCACGCGGCGCTCGATCTCGCGCAGCGTCTCGCCGCCGAGGCTCTGTTCCTTGGCCTCGTACTGCGTGAGTGCGTCGTCGAGGAACAACTCGCGCAGCTCGTCTCGTGACGAGAGCGACTCCACCTGTTCCTTCATCACGCGCGTCGGGAACACGAGGTTGGCCTGGGTCAGCAGCTCGCCGACCTCCCACTCCTCCTCGTAGTCGGAGAGCGCGAAGGTGTCGAGCAGCCGACCGACCGCGCCCTCGATCGACGCGACCGTCTCCTCGCGGAGGTCGCCACCGTCGAGGATCTGCTGGCGGCGCCGGTAGATCACCTTGCGCTGCTCGTTCATCACTTCGTCGTACTTGAGGACGTCCTTGCGGATCTCGAAGTTGCGGTCCTCGACGGTGCGCTGCGCGCGCTCGATGGCTTTCGTGACCATCTTCGCCTCGAGCGGGAGGTCGTCGGGGAAGGCCTTGCCCATCACCCAGTTCATGGCGCCGGTTGCGAACAGGCGCATGAGGTCGTCTTCGAGCGAGAGGTAGAAGCGGCTCTCCCCCGGATCGCCCTGACGGCCGGAGCGGCCGCGGAGCTGATCGTCGATCCGGCGGCTCTCGTGCCGCTCGGTGCCCAGGACGTAGAGGCCGCCGGTGGAACGGACGTGTTCGCCTTCGGCGGCGCAGTCGGCCTTGGCCTTCGCGACGAGCTCGGCGTAGCGCTCGGGCGCCTCCGCGACGGTGAGCCCCTCGGCGAGCAACTCAACCTCGGCGAGGCCATCCGGGTTGCCCCCGAGCAGGATGTCGACCCCGCGCCCGGCCATGTTGGTGGCGACGGTGACGCCGTAGGGGCGCCCGGCCTGGGTGACGACATGCGCTTCGCGTTCGTGCTGCTTCGCGTTGAGCACCGCGTGGGGGATACCCCGCTTGTCGAGCAGGCGCGAGAGCAGCTCCGACTTCTCGACGGAGATCGTGCCGACCAGGACGGGCTGTCCCTTCTCGTGGCGCTCAGCGATGTCGTCGGCGGCAGCGTTGAACTTTGCCTCCTCCGACTTGTAGATCAGGTCGGGTTCGTCGGCACGTTGACCCGGGCGGTTGGTCGGGATCGACACGACCTCGAGGCCGTAGGTGTGTGCGAACTCGCCTGCCTCGGTGTGCGCGGTGCCGGTCATCCCCGAGAGCTTCTCGTAGAGCTTGAAGTAGTTCTGGAGCGTGACGGTCGCGAGGGTCTGGTTCTCCTCCTTGATCCGGACGCTCTCCTTCGCCTCGACCGCCTGGTGGAGACCCTCGGACCAGCGGCGGCCTTCCAGGATCCGGCCGGTGAACTCGTCGACGATCTTGACCTCGCCGTCCTGCACCACGTAGTCGACGTCGCGCTTGAAGAGCTCCTTGCCCCGCAGGGCGGCTTGGAGCTGGTGCACGAAGTTCTGGTTCACGTGGTCGTACAGGTTCGCGACGCCGAGCGCCTTCTCGACCCGGCTGATGCCCTCTTCGGTCGGGACGACGGTCCGCTTCGCCTCGTCGACCTCGTAGTCGCGGTCGCGGGTGAGACCCCGCACGACCCGGGCGAACTTCACGTAGAGATCGTGGGCGTCGTCGGCCCGCCCGGAGATGTTGAGCGGCGTGCGCGCCTCGTCTATGAGGCTCGAGTCGTCCTCGTCGACGAGCGCGACGTTGTGGCCGCGGGTGACCTGCTCGTCTTTCGAGCCGTCCATGTTGTCGCGAAGGTAATCGAACCCGAACTCGTTGTTCGTGCCGTAGGTGATGTCGGCCGCGTACGCGGCGCGCTTGGCGTCCCAGTCGTCGATGTCGGGGACGACGATGCCGGTGCTCATCCCGAGGAAGCCGTAGACGTTGCCCATCCACTCGGCGTCGCGGGTGGCGAGGTAGTCGTTCACGGTGATGAGGTGCACGCCGTTGCCGGCGAGCGCGTTGAGGTACGCCGGCAGGGTTGCCACGAGCGTCTTGCCCTCACCGGTCTTCATCTCGGCGACCCAGCCGAGGTGCAGGGCCGCGCCGCCCATGATCTGGACGTCGTAGTGGCGCTGGCCGAGCACCCGCTTGCCGGCCTCACGGACGACGGCGAACGCCTCGGGCAGCAGGTCGTCGAGGTCTTCGCCGTTGCCGAGCCGTTCGCGGAACAGGATCGTGCGCGAGGCCAGCTCGGCGTCGGAGATGCGCTCGAACTCGGGCTCGTAGGCGGACACGTCCGGCACGATCGACTGGAGCAGCTTGAGCTTTCGGCCTTCGCCGGCGTGGAGGATCTTCTTGAACAGGCCCATCGAGCTGGAGTCTACCGGCCGATCCGGCTAATCCATGTCGAGGAGCTTCTCGCGCATGGCGAAGACGACGGCCTCCATGCGGGAGTGCAGATGGAGCTTGTCGAGGATGTTGCGGACGTGGTTCTTCACTGTGTTCTCGGCGATGAACAGCTCGCGGGCGATCTCACGGTTGGTGAGGCCGTCGGCCACGAGCCGGAGCACCTCGAGCTCCCGGTCCGTCAGCGACGCCGAGTCGGTGCGCTGACGGACCTCGGCCCTCGCGGCCAGCCGGTTGAACTCCCCGAGCAGCTTCGACGCCATCGACGGCGAGATCAGGCTGTGGCCCCGGGCGACGACCCGAACCGCGTCGGCGACCTCGTCGATCGAGACCT
>JBBQMI010000079.1:0-6966 GCA_038328825.1 Acidimicrobiia bacterium
GCGCGCTACCGCGACGAACTCATGGATCACGGCGTCGCCGACGCCCCGGATCTCGACGAAGCGTGGGAGTGGTGTCGTCGCGCGGTCATCTGGGGACTGGTCATCGGCTGGCTCATCACGCCACCCGAGAACTACGGCACGACGATCACCGTCGCGAACACCGAGAGGATGGTCGCGGCCGTCGCCGACCTCGACGCGCTCAGCATCCTCGCCCGCGACCCCTCAGCGCCGAACACGTGGACGTGAGATCGCCTCAGGCGTCGTCATCGAGCACCTCGCGGCCTACCTCGGCAGCTGACGACGCGCGAAACGGATCGCGGCGCGACTATCCCTGGGTGTCGGGGATGATCGCGTAGGTCGAGAAGCACATCTCGTCTTCGGTGCCCTCGGCGAACACGATGTACTTCTCGGGTCGGGTCGGGTCGAGTGATCGATCCCAGCTGCATTCCATGCGGATCGTCTGGCCCGCCGTGACGTGGATCGGCGTCTGGAACTCGTAGTTCATCTGCCAGTCGAAGTTCCAGGTGGGAATGTCGAGCAGCACCGTCGGCGTCGGCTTTTCGGGATCGAGCGTGAGCCGGAACGTCTTGCCGAGCGTGTGCATGTGACCCATCGCGCCGACCATGGTCCCGGACTCGGGAACCTTGGAGTCGCAGCTCGACGACGCGACGCCGTTGTGGAACGTCGCGGCGAGATCACTCGCCTGCTTGCGGCACATGAGCAACAGCCCCTGTTCGATCAACGATCCCGCCGGCCCGTACTGGCGGGCGGCGTCGACGAGCGCGGCGCTGCGGTCACACAACGGCGCCGTGGCTCCGGGAGCGCACGGGATCTCGACCGGCCCGATCGGGTTCACGATGTCGAGGTGCCTGATCGGGTCGGTGCCGGGATCGGTCTGCAGCGCGACGGTCGAGCGATCGGGCGTGGGTTCGGAGCTGTAGTGGTAGTGCATCTGCAGCACGATCGCGTCGCCCGGCTGGAAGAGGATTCCCGACTGCTCGGGGTAGACGACGGGGTCCTGCCCGGGGACCCAGCCCGCGATGAGGCCCGGCTGACCGAGGAGGCTTCGCAGGTCGGGTCGGGCGCCGGGCTTCGGGGCGCCGACTCCGGGGATGCCGCTCCCGACACGCGTCGTCGACGGGAGGGTGGGGCCGGTGTAGCAACTCCATCCGGGCTTGCCGTCCTTGCCGGCGCGTGCCTTGCTGGCCTCCACCTGCGACGCGTCGATGTGGAAGATCTGGGCGTGATGGATCTCCTGCCGCTGACCCGGCGTGACCGCGTACCCGGTGACGAAGGTCGGGACCGTGATCTTCGGGTCGAGCACGAAGCAGCGGTAGTCGTTCGCGACGGCGAGCGAACCCGCGTACGCCTCGGGCATCTTCATCACGACATCTCGACGCGGCGGCGTCCCGGTCGGACCTTCGGTCGGGGTGATCCGCGTCGACTGGTCGACGTCGAGGTTCCCGCCCGCCTCGGCCCACGCGACGATCGCGGCGCGGTCCTTCGTGCTGAGGCGCTTCGAGTGTGCGAGCGGAACGCCGACGTCGGACGCGGGCCACGGCGGCATGTACCCGGCGTCGACGACGGTACCGAGCCCGTCGGCGACGGCCGCAGCGTCGCCCGCGGTGTCGAGACGCCAGTGGGCGGCACCCACCTCACCGGCGTTGTGGCACGAGGCGCAGTCCGCCCGGAGTGCCGGCATCACGACGTTCTCGAACGACGGACCCCCGCCGCGGCCCGACTCCTCGGTGGGGGCGGCGATCTGATCGGGCACCTGGAACTTCGTGGGGTCGACCGCCACGAGATGCATCTTCAAGGTGATCTCGTCACCCGTGCTGACGAGACCGGCGATGCTGATCGGTCCGATGGCGAACGACGACATCTTCACCTTCGTCGTCGCGGTCGCGCTGAGCTTGCCGTCGGCGACGCTCGCATCGACGTGCCACGTGACCGGGCCGGGGGTCTTCTTCACGACGAGTTGCCCCGACATCGTGAAGTGATACGCCTGGCCCTCCTGGATCGAGTCCGGGAGCCCCGCGAGGTCGGAGACCGTGAGGTACACGAGCGGGTTGTCGTGCGACTCGAGGTAATCGGAGCGGATCCGCGCGTCGCGCAGGCTGTTGTCGGAGTGGAGCTGCTCGACGTTCACGACGATCTGGCCGACCTGGCTCGCGGCGGGGTCACTCTCGTTGATCGCGAGGTCGCCCGCGATCCCGTTCGTCGTTCCCTTGGCCTGGCTCGTCGACTGTCCGAAGAGCTTCTCGTCGACCGAGTAGCTCACGGCCGAACGCGTGGGATCGATCCGGTACGTGGTGGCGCCCGCGGCTGCGGGCAGCTGGGGCGCGCGCGGGACCGTGTAGGCGACGCGCGTGTACTCGGCCGAGGTCAGCTCGCGGTACTGCTGCCAGACGTACACGCCGACTCCGGCGAGCACGACGGCGACGCCGCCGACGAGCCACAGACCCCAGCGTCGCGGCAGCAGGCGGCGCCGCGGCGGCGGTCCGGTCGGCTCGGTCTCCGCGATTGCCACACGCCACCCCCACGGTGTCTGCCCATGCTTCGGGCAGCTGAACTCTTGCACACTGACTGCAAGATGATAGCGAGCGAGCTGACGCTCACCAGTCGAGGCCGAGCACCTCGCGCATCGTGGCCTCGAACTCGGGGTACGGCATCGCTTCTCGGGCTGCAGCGACCATCTCCGCGTCGGTGCCGACGGGATGGCGGAGCCGGTGCTCGTCGGCGGCGAGCGCGTCGGCGATCGCAGTCGCGACGACCTCAGGACCCGGATCGGGCGTGCCGTCGCCGAGCTTCGCCTGCGCGACCGCCCACAAGTCGCCGAGCTCTTGGTACGGGCCCGGCTCGAGTCGGTGGTCCACCATGTTCGCTCCGAAATCCGTGACGATCACGCCCGGCTCGATCACGAACACGCGCACGCCGAAGTGCCCGACTTCGAGGTGGAGCGCCTCGGAGATCGCCTCGAGCGCGAACTTCGAGCCGGCGTAGAAACCGCCGAGCGGCGGCGACGCGATTCCGGCCGTCGACGTGACGTTGACGATCGCGCCGCTGCCTCGTTCCCGCATCGGGGGGAGGAACGCCTGGATCATGCGCACCGATCCGAAGACGTTCGTCTCGAACATCCGGCGCACTTCGTCGAGCGGCACGGTCTCGATCGCACCGTCGACTCCGAAGCCGGCGTTGTTCACCAGCACGTCGATCGGGCCCGCGTCGGCGAACGCCGCCGCGACCGACCCATCGGAGTCGACGTCGAGCGCGAGGGTGCGGAAGACCTTCAGGTCGTCGAGCACCTCGGGGCGGCGCGCGGTCGCGATCACGTCGTAGCCACGTTCGGTCAACTCGATGGCGGTGGCCCGACCAATGCCGGTCGAGCAGCCGGTGACGAGGGCACGGGAAACAGTCATCCTCGAACCGTACCGCTGACCTCACTCGAGCAGGCGGCCGGCCACTTCGGTCGGGCCGGCACGGTCGAGCCACGGCCGGAGCTCGTCGGGGACGGGCGGGACTGGTTCCGGCCGGGGATCGACGAGATGCCCGTCGTCGCCACGGCGTTGATGGAAGGTGACCCTGAGCTCGGGGTCGAGATCGGGGTGGTCGGTCCGGTTGTGGCAGCCGCGCGACTCCGTGCGGGCGATGGCGCAACGCATCGTCGCCTCGCGGCGGCGGCAAGCACGACGAGGCGCGGGCCCGAGTGGTCTGTCTGCGAAATGACGGGGTGGTGGGCGGGCCGCTGAGGCGCACCACATCGGCAGGGATGACGCGGGTATCAGTGGATCGCGACGGCGTCGATCTCGAGGAGTAGCTCGGGAAGCGAGAGTGATGCTGCGACCACTAGCGTCCCTTTTGCGTGCCTCATGGGGATTTGTCGCCTAGACTCGTGTCGTCGGTCGCCGAGGTTCGGACAGGGCAGAGTGGGAATGGTGGCCAAGCGAGTGCTCGGCGTTGCCTTGGTCCTCGTCGCGGCCTTCGGCGTGTCGTTCGCAGGGACGGCCGGCGCGACGTCGCCCGCCACGATCGACAGTTCGGCGAAGGCGAAGGATGCGGCGAAGCAGGCGACGGTGACGCTCGCGGATCTCGGCGCCGGGTGGACGGTGTATCGCAGGGCGTCCGGCTTCGGGAAGGTCTCGGCGAAGAGCTGCGGCCTCAGGTTCGGGTCGCCGCTCGGAACCGGGGACCGTGGCTACACCGGTCCGATGTTCGAGGACGCGGCAAAGCGTTCATACGTCTATTCGTTCGCATATGTGTTCCCCACAGAGGCCCGTGCGAAGGCGTACACCGCGATGCGCGGGAAGCCGAAGTACATCCGGTGCCAAGTTGCCGGAGATGATGCGGCCGCCAAGCACGCAGACCGGAAGACGTTCGTGAAGGTCGGGGGCAGCAGCCAACCCGTGCTCGGTGGACCGAACGGTCTCGAGGCGTTCTACGAGGAGTCGGCTGGGGTCAAGGCCGGCGATGGCACCGACGCGCAAACGGCCGACTACGTCCGGTACACCTACCGCCACGGGAGGGTCGTGTTCCTCATCTACGTGGACACCGGGCTCCCCCAGGACGCCGCCGCGGCTGAGGAGATGACGACGCGCCTCTCCGCTGCGCTCGACGCCGGGGCCGCTGCGATCAACACGAGGCTGAGCACACGGCGCTTCTGAACTTCGCGGCGACCCCTCAGCTCAGGAGCACGCGAGTCACTCGGTGCCCATTGGGAGCGGTGTGCGTGCACCGGGCCCCGGGCTCCCGGTGTCCGCGAGGGGTGCCTTCCCCCCGAGCGCGGCTCGCGCGTGCGCCCCGGCGGGCTGGATCGGGGACCGAATGGCTACTCTGCACCTTCGGCGGCTGTTCGCCACCTTCGTATCCAGGAGCAGGACACCATGCGCACCCCGATCTGCGACGAGCTCGGCATCGAGTTCCCGATCTTCGCCTTCACCCACTGTCGCGACGTCGTCGTCGCGGTGAGCAAGGCCGGTGGCTTCGGCGTGCTCGGCGCGGTGGGTTTCAGCCCCGAGCAGCTCGAGATCGAACTCCAGTGGATCGACGAGCACATCGGTGACCGCCCGTACGGGGTCGACATCGTGATCCCCAACAAGTACGAGGGCATGGATGCCGACATGCCGACCGAGGAGCTCACCAAGATGCTCCAGGACATGGTCCCCCAGGCCCACCTCGACTTCGCGCGCAAGCTGTTGAACGATCACGGCGTCCCCACTCCGGAAGGCGAGGACAACTCCCTGCAGCTGCTCGGCTGGACGGAGGCGACGGCCACGCCGCAGGTCGAGATCGCGTTGCAGCACCCGAAGATGATGCTGATCGCGAACGCGCTCGGAACACCGCCGGCCGACATGATCGAGCACATCCACGCCGCCGGTCGCAAGGTCGCGGCACTGTGCGGCTCGCCGTACCAGGCCCGCAAGCACGCCGACGCCGGCGTCGACATCATCATCGCCCAGGGTGGCGAGGGTGGCGGGCACTGCGGTGAGGTGGGTTCGATGGTGCTGTGGCCGCAGGTGGTGAAGGCCGTCGCGCCGGTTCCGGTGCTTGCCGCCGGTGGCATCGGCAGCGGCGCGCAGATCGCCGCCGCGCTCGCGCTCGGCTGCCAGGGCGCGTGGTCGGGTTCGCAGTGGTTGATGGTCGAAGAGTCGGAGAACACGCCGGTGCAGCAGGACACCTACGTGAAGGCGGAGTCGCGCGACACCGTGCGCAGCCGTTCGTTCACGGGCAAGCCGTGCCGCATGCTCCGCAACGACTGGACCGATGCGTGGGAAGCGGAAGGCAACCCGGAGCCGCTCGGCATGCCGCTGCAGTACATGGTGTCGGGAATGGCCGTCGCGGCCACGCACCGCTATCCCGATCAGTCGGTCGACGTCGCGTTCAACCCGGTCGGCCAGGTCGTCGGGCAGTTCGAGAAGGTCGAGAAGACCGCCGGTGTCATCCAGCGCTGGGTCGAGGAGTACCTCGAAGCGGTCGACCACCTCGACGCGCTCAACGCCCGCGCCGGCGTATAGCGCGCGACCCGGACGAGACGTGTCGACCTGTCTTCACAGGTGACGACCTCGACACGGTGCCCGCACCTGCGCGGCGATCCGTTCGCAGGTCTCCTTTGGAGCTCGCGCCGGACGCCTTGAAGCGCGGGGACGTTCAGTCGGTGCGGATGGCGTCGACGACGAAACGGTGGTCGTGGGTGCCGTCGCGGAACGTGCCCGAGCACGTGATCAGGGTCAAGTGCGCGAGCCCATCGAACGAAGCCTGGGGTCGGGTCCCCGCCACGGGCCCGACGCCGTAGATCCGCGCCAGGACCGCCGCTTCGCTCGTCTCGTCGAGCGGGATGCTCTGCGAACCGCGCACCGTGAAGCGCATGTCGCTCCCGTCGCGGGTGTCGTGCACGATGATCGGATCGCCCGGTTGGAGTTGGGCGAGGTGCGCGAACGCGGCGGGTGCACCGCCACCGTCGACGTGGCCGGCGATCACCGCCGTGCTGCGTGCACCGGGAACCGCGCTCCCGCGGTACCAGAAGACCTGGTGCCACACCGGGTCGCCCGGTGGACCCATCGGCGCGTCCATGGCGTCGTGATCGGTGATGCCGACGCCGAGGACGCCTGCCGTGAGGAGCAACCGCGGGATCTGCACCTCGAGGGGAACGGCGACGGGGCCCGCGTGGAGGCCGAGCCCGGGTGCGATGAGCGCGGCGGGACCGGTCGACGGCACGTGGGTCGGGAACCAGGCGGGCGCCGCGACCGCGGGTGCGGTCGGAGCGGAGGAGGCGAACGGGCCCACCGATCCGGCCAGGAGGGCCGTCACGACCAGCGCGAGGGTCAGACCCGCCCGTTCCCCGGCGATGATCGGTGACCGCATGATCCCCGCTCGCGACCTAGTGCTGGGGAGAGGCGAGGCGACGCGCTCGTCGCTGCATCAACAGCGCGCCCGCGCCACCGGCTGCGACGATGCCGACGAACACCATCC